>NZ_JBVVNO010000051.1:0-1037 GCF_056850255.1 Methylomonas sp. Uni0011 | reverse complement strand
GACGCAGGACTCGAGACCGGCTTGACCTTTGCCACCCGCCGCGAGGCTTTCGCGCTGCTGCGCGACCCGCTGCTGTTGCCGTGGCCGATTTTGAAGAAGGCCATCAGCGTTTGCAGTTGTTCCGACTGCCCGGTCATTTCTTCCGCCGTCGCCGCCAATTGTTCGCTCGCCGACGCGTTTTGCTGGGTGATCTGGTTCATTTGGTTCATGGCGTTGTTGACTTGGCTGACTCCCGCCGATTGTTCTTGCGAGGCCGCTGCGATCTCTTGCACCAGGTCCGAGGTTTTGGCAATGCTCGGTACGATTTCGTCCAGCAATTTGCCGGCGGTTTCCGCCGTTTTCACGCTGCTGTCCGCCAATTCGCCGATTTCCTGCGCCGCCACTTGGCTGCGTTCGGCCAGTTTGCGCACTTCCGCCGCCACCACGGCAAAGCCTTTGCCGTGGTCGCCGGCCCGCGCCGCTTCGATGGCGGCGTTCAACGCCAGCATGTTGGTTTGGTAGGCGATGTCGTCGATGATGCCGATTTTGGCGGCGATTTCTTTCATCGCGTCTACGGTTTGCTTGACCGCGCCACCGCCTTCCACCGCTTCTTTGGAGGCTTTGCCGGCCATGCCGTCGGTAACTTTGGCGTTCTCGGCGTTCTGGTTGATGCTGGCGGCCATTTCTTCGATGCTGGCGCTGGTCTCTTCGACGCTGGCCGCTTGTTCGCTGGCTGCTTGCGACAACGATTGCGAGGTGGAGCTGATTTGCTCGGCGGCATTGGTCAGTTGGTCGGCGGCGATGATGACGTCGCCGATGGTTTTCGACAGGTTGGCGATGGTGTTGTTGACGGTATCCTTGAAGTCGCTCAATTGGCCTTTGTAGTCGCCGTTGACGGTCCGGGTCAGGTCGCCTTGTTCGACTAAGCTCAGCACTTCGACCGCTTCGTTCAGCGGCAGGATCACGCCGTCCAGGGTTTCGTTGACGCCTTGGACGATTTTGCGGAAGTCGCCTTGGTGTTTGCTGGCGTCGGCCCGGGTCGACAGTTTGCCTTCCAC
>NZ_JBVVNO010000050.1:0-1145 GCF_056850255.1 Methylomonas sp. Uni0011 | reverse complement strand
GTAGATACCGTCTTAAACCCGCTCATGCAAGGGAAAAATTAGGATCAAAAGGTTTACCGGATTTCAAGATAGCGAAAGCCAGATGAATGAGCTTACGCATGGCGGCGCAGACGATGAGCTTGCCGTTTTTGCCGTTGGCTTTGAGCCGTTCGCATGGGACGCGGATGGCTGGATTATGTTGCCAGGCGACCAAAGCGGGTAGATAGAGCGCTTTGCGCAACCGAGCGTCACCGGTCTTGGCAATACAGGTTTTGCCTTGCCATTGTCCTGACTGACGGATGGCGGGCGCGAGTCCGGCTTGGGCCACGATTTGTTTGGCATTGACGTAGCCGTGATGAGGGCTTAGAGCCACGAGCAAATAGGCGGTCGTCGCGGGGCCGATCCCCGGAATGGAGGTCAACAGGTCGCTTTGCTGTTTGAGATCGGGATTCTTGTCGATATGGTCCTGGATGGCTTGACGGGTGGCCTTTAGTTCGGCCGCCAATGTCGCCAGCACCGTGTTGATGGAAGGGACGATGGTGGTGTCAGCCGTCTCCAACCGGTTCTGCTCCATGCGCTGCATTTCCCCCAAGTGCTCTAAGCGACGCGTGAGGGCGTGCAACTGGCGCAGATTTGCGGGTAGTGGTTTCCAGGCGACCGGGTCGGCTTGCAGGGCATAGCGGGCAATCAGCTTGGCATCGGCTTTATCGGTTTTGGCGCGACTGAGTTCGCTTTTTCCGAAGGCATGAATTTGAGCAGGATTGACCACGCTGACGAAGTAGCCTCGGTCGGCGAGAAACTCTGCCAGGGGTAGGCCGTAAGCGCCAGTGGCTTCCATGCAAAGACGCGGGTCGGTGTCGCCAAAGCCGTCTAGCCAGACGGCAAACGCGGCAAAGCCCTCGGGATTGTTGGCAAACTTAGCATGCTTGTATTTGCCTTCGGCGAGCCGGGCCACGTCGAATTTAAGCTTGGCAATATCGATGCCAATGATAATGGAAGTCATGATCGCTACCTAACTGAAATAACAAAAATCGAACGCTGGATCAGAATGGACACTCGCAAAGTTCAGCCTTATGCATACAGGGTCAAGGTTAACCAAGCCCTTAGAATACCGTTCGAACTTTAAAGTGAGTGCGGGCGATGGAGAGAACTATCTACAAGGCAGG
>NZ_JBVVNO010000005.1:0-217971 GCF_056850255.1 Methylomonas sp. Uni0011 | reverse complement strand
AGATTTAAAATTACAGGTTCGCTATCCCAAGCGATTTAAAGCCACGACCGACAGTCATCATAACGAGGCCATTTCGCCCAACCGGCTGGATCGGCAATTCCAAGTGGCTAAGCCCAATCAAGTATGGACGACCGATATTACCTACGTATGGACCCTGCAAGGTTGGCTTTATGTCGCGGTAGTGATCGATCTGTTTTCCCGCCAAGTCGTGGGCTGGGCGATTGACGATCACATGCGCACCTCGCTCTGCGCACGGGCCTTGCAAATGGCCTTCTGGCGCCGTAAACCGCCACCCGGCTTGCTGCATCACTCGGATCGTGGCAGTCAGTATGCGAGTCGTGAATACCGTCAACATTTGGCGGTGATGAAGATGCAACAAAGCATGAGCCGCAAAGGCAACTGTTGGGACAACTCCCCAACCGAACGATTTTTTCGCAGTTTGAAGCATGAGCAACTCAACTACGAAAAATTCAAAACCCAAGAAGCGGCAAAACTGAGCGTGATCGATTATTTGGCTTTTTATAACGGCCGCCGATCGCACTCAACATTGGGCTATCAATCCCCGCTTGAATTCGAGCGGGAATTTTATAGAAACGCTGCCTGATGTGGTGTCCGGTTTTTGTTGACCATTACAGCCCTGAACGGCTTAGAGCAGGGTGAGGCCTGATTCCGACTCGTCTGCCGTCGACTCTCGACCCACAGGGTGAAGAAGAGCAATGTCCGGCCCGACAAATGCATTGGTTTGCCCGTAGGGTATTTGGGGCCAAGGCAAACAAGGATTTCCAAAGCCGAATAGCGCTTCAAGCCGACGGCTTAACGACAAGGCACTGGCACCAAAACTTAGCCGATGTCGGCCGGCACCAGCCGATCTAAAATTCGGGTATGCGATATTTGAATAAGCAGTAACTTCCATTCAATTAAGCAGCGAATCGACAGGGGCAGTTCGGCGTTTCTGAGTACCTGCAAATAACATTCTGCAGCGTGTTTTTCGCCTTGCTGCAAAATGTCGAGAGCCGCTTGCGTCGTTAACCTATTGGCGCCTTGAACTCGTTTTACCCACGCCTGCCAGACGCCTGAGTGATCGGCAGGCTTGCCGCCCAGTTCGCGAATTTGGGCTTGCAAATCGGAGATGGCGTTTTTATGGCCCCGGTAAATGGCGATTAAAGGGGCCATCTCCGTGAAATTGCCGTCTTTCCGAAAAGCTTCGAACATCTGCCGATAAGTTGCTGCGGCGCCTAATTCGGTTATGAGCAATTTGTCGATCGCTTCAATATTGTGCATGGCAAGTTTTCGATTGCTTTGGTGAGTGACGTATAAGTTAAGCCGGTACCGAGGCTTCATCGGTGTAAGAGATATCCTCGGCATGCGCGTGGCCGAAAATTTCCTTGATCTGGTCAATCGCCTCGCTGCTGCTGGCGTGCACCGAGATCAAAATGCCGCCACCCTTGATTTTGCCTTCGTAGCGCACGGCTTCGTATTCCGGAATGCCGACACCGATCAATGCGCCTGTCAATCCACCGGCCGCCGCCCCCAATGCGGCGCCGCTCAAGCTGGCCATAATCGGACCGGCGGCGATAAACGGGCCCAAACCAGGGATAGCCAGGCTGCCAATACCGGCCAACCAGCCTAATACGGCGCCGGTGCCCATGCCTACCGTTCCGCCAAGCGCCGCGCCTTCCGGGGCTTTGGTGTGTTTTTCATGGGCAAAATCCTTCGTGGTATTTTTATCGGGCAGCAACACGGAAATATCGTTGCTGGCAAAGCCGGCGGCCTTCAACTGGTTCACAATGCTCTCGGTTTGCTCGATAGTTTGAGCGATACAAAATACGGATTTAGTCATTACATACTCCCACGCTGTTAAGGCGCTTTAGTTTCAAGTTGATTGTCTACCTGCACGACACCGGCCGTTTCCCGGCAGATTTTTTGTCGTTTTATGCTTTCGTCGGTCGTTGCGACGGGGGCGCGCAAAGTCACAACGCCATTGTGGGTAATGATTTTGGCGTTATGCGCATCCATGGATAAGGATTTGTCTTTTAGAACAGTGTTGCGGGCTTGACTATATGGGACTTGCTGGATTGCGTCGGTGCGTCGTCAAACATTACAAACAAGCCCCGCCTTTGAGATGTTTGCTCAGGGGGCCACGCGATAGAACTGACTGACCGCCTCGCGTTGGTCTTCCCACTTGGCTGAGTTTTCCGGCCAGTGTTTTTTGTCAAAGCCCGGCGCTTTCTTTAAGGTGTCTTTGTCCAGGTCAAGGACGTAGTAATCTTTGGGACTCGTCCAATGTAGCGCTCTCCAGGGGATGGCAAACAGCTTGTCCCCCATGCCCATTACTCCGCCGAAGGAAACCACCGCATATACGACTTGACCCGTTGCCGGATCGATCACCAAGTCTTTGATGTCGCCGAGATTTTCATCGGTAGTGTTTTTAACCTTGGCACCGGTAATTTTGCTGGCGCGGCTTACCTGTTGCATTGATCTGTTAGCTTCCTCGGCGCGTTCAATAGATTCTTCCTTATTTGCCTGGTTGACTTCGGCCTGTTTCTCGTCGACTTCATCCTGTTTTTTGCCGAGTTCCTTTTGTTTTTCGACCAGTTCTTTTTGTTTTTGTACTGCGTCTGCCGCGTAGGCCGGACTAAAGACTGTTGCGCTTAGCAAAGACGCCGCCACATAAGGGATTAACGTTTTCATACTGTTCACCATTGGTTAAAGGATCGGTAGGTTTGTAGTTTGACCGGACACTCCGCAAACTTGTGGCTACTCTATCTGCTCCAACCGACACGGTCGGTAAGCTGACGAACATATTGACTTTTGGGTCAAGCGCTTTGCTAACCTTGTTTAATGACATTAGCGAAGTTTTTAGGGACTCGGTTGTTTGGACCAAATTGATGGATGCGATACGAATACGCATTGCTCCAAGGAAATTCGAACGGAATCGGTTGAGCAAATTGTCGGCAATACCGAAGAAAAAGCCGCGCCTGTCATCGACCAGAACGCCAAGTGCGGAATCGGACACGAAACAGCCTGATTCGATTGCCGGGTATGCTAGTCGCCGCCAAAGATCGCGCTATTGCCGCAACACCAGCCTAGTTTCGTGTATCAGATCAAGCGATGGCCGGATCGATTTCGCTTCCCGTATGCTTGATGCCAGTTGTAAAAGACCGTTTTGACCAGTTGTACCCCCATCAGATACGCCGCCGCCATTACCGCTAAGATGAGATAAAACCAGGCCGGCGGCGACACAAAGCCGAAATAGTGCGCCAGCGGCGTAAAGGGGAGGACGGCGCCGATCAACGTAATCGACAGCGAGGTGGCGATTAGCACAGGATGTGCCCGGCTTTTGAACGGATTGCCGCGGGTGCGGATGATGAAAATCACCAGGACTTGGGTGCACAGCGATTCGACGAACCAGCCGGTTTGGAATAGGGCTTCGTCGGCTTTCAATACCGTTAACAGGATGTAAAAGGTCAAAAAATCGAACGCGGAACTGATCGGGCCGATCACCAGCATGAAATTGCGGATGAAGTTTATGTCCAATGTGCGCGGTTTGCGCAGCTCCTCCGTATCGACCTGATCCAATGGAATCGGCACTTCGGAGATGTCATACAGAATGTTGTTGAGCAGAATCTGCGTCGGCAGCATCGGCAAGAAGGGCAGGAACAAAGCCGCGCCGGCCATACTGAACATATTGCCGAAGTTGGAACTGGTGCCCATCATGATGTATTTCAGAATATTGCCGAAGGTGCGCCGGCCTTCCAGCACGCCGTCGTGTAGCACGTGTAAATCCTGATCCAGCAAAATCATATCGGCGGCTTCCTTGGCCACGTCCACCGCCGAGTCCACCGACAACCCCACATCCGCCGAATGCAGCGACGGCGCGTCGTTGATGCCGTCGCCCAGATAACCGACCACGTGGCCGTGCGCCTTTAAGGCCAGGATGACCCGATTTTTCTGCGCCGGATTGACCCGGCAGAACAGATTGGCCTTTTCGACGCGGATGCGCAAAGCATGGTCATCCATTGCCTCTATATCCTTGCCGGTCAGCACATCTGTCACCGGTATATTCAATTGCGCGCAGACATGCTGAGTCACCAAATCGCTGTCGCCGGTGACGATCTTCACCGTCACGCCGCTATCTTTCAGAGCAGCCAAAGCCGCGCCGGCGCTTTGTTTGGGCGGATCGAGGAAGCCGGCAAAACCGGCAAACACCAGCTCGCTTTCATCGCCGACCACCGCGTGCGGATGATCCATGGGCACTTCGCGCCAGGCGATGCCCAACACCCGAAAGCCTTCCCGTTCCAAGGCATTATGTTGCTCGTGGATACGGGCTCGACTGACCGGATCGAGCGGCAGTTGCGCGTCGCTGCCTTGCTGTTCGTAGCGGGTGCAGAGGGTGATGATTTCTTCGGAGGCGCCTTTCACCACCAGCAAGCGGCCGTTGCCTTTATCCAGCAGCACCGATACCCGCCGCCGCTCGAAATCGAACGGCACTTCGTCGATCTTTTGCCAGGCGCTGACGTCGATATTTTCGTGCGCCAGAATCGCTTCATCCAGTGGGCTTTTCAGGCCGGTCTCAAAGAAACTGTTCAGATAAGCCAGCTCCAGCACCCGCTCGCTGGGCTGGCCTTGCGGATCGATATGTTGTTCCAGTTTGATCTTGGCCTCGGTCAAGGTGCCGGTTTTGTCGGTACACAACACGTCCATCGAACCTAGATTTTGGATGGCTGCCAGGCGTTTGACGATCACCCGCTTTTCGGCCATGTGCATTGCACCGCGCGATAGCGTCACCGATACCACCATCGGCAGCAGTTCCGGCGTCAATCCCACCGCCAGCGCCACGGCAAACAGAAACGATTCCAGCCAGGGCTTGCCCAGATAGGCATTGACCAACAACACGAACATGACCAGCAACACGGTCAGCCGCATGATGAGTAAACCGAATCGATGCGTACCGACCTCAAAGGACGTCGGCGGCGATTGCCGGGTCAGGCTGTCCGCAATCGCGCCGATCGCGGTGCCGGTGCCGGTTTTGATCACCCGCATCGTGGCGCTGCCGCTGATGACGGTGGTGCCCATGAATACCGCATTGCTGGCGTCCTGCAACTCGGTGGCGTCTGCCGGCAATTCGCCGGGATGTTTTTCGATAGGGTAGGCTTCCCCGGTCAATAGCGCCTGCTTGACGAACAGATCGCAGGCTTCCATTAACAAGCCGTCCGCCGGTACCATATCGCCCGCCGAGAGCAGGGCAACGTCGCCGGGCACCACGTCGGCTACAGGCACATCGATGGGCTTGCCGTCACGCATCACTCGAGCTTTAACTGAAACCGAATGGCGCAGGCTTTCCGCAGCCTTGCCAGCCCGGTGTTCCTGGACAAAATCCAAGGTCACGCTGAGCAGCACCATCACGCTGATAATCACAAAGTTGGTGATCTCGCCGATGAATGCGGATATAGCGCTGGCGACCAATAACAGGATCACCAGCGGGTTTTTGAAGCGAGCCAGAAATTGCAGCAGCAAGGATTGTTGTTGGCGATCACGAAACAGGTTGGGACCGAATTCGGCCAACTTGGCTTTCGCTTCGCTGCTGGATAATCCGTCCCTATCGTTAGCGCGTGCGGTCCTGAGTTGCGAGGCCGATTGCAGCCACCAACATGCGCTGTCAGCCTTATTTTTATCGTTGGTTATTTTCATCGCTTGGTCGATTGTAACGGTGACAATTGCTAGGAATCAGTGATGGACTTGATGTGACATCAGGCCTTGCTACATCGTCGCAACTGTTCGGGAAAATGATTACAGTTGCCCGGCATCCACCATCGCTCTTACTTCGTCAGCTTTATCACGCCGACGGAGGCCAACCGATTCCTACAAATTAGGGATGCCGCGGCAATTGACAGAGTGCCATTTACAGGCTGCGCCTGACGCCGCACAGTCTAACCAGAATGGGCCACTAAGTCCGTGCGCCGGCGTACTGATGCGATGTGGCGTATTTGAGAGACCATTGTTTTTAGTTGTTGAGGTCAGGCTTATCGTTCGTTAGCGTACAGACGCCGTGATTTTTCGAGATTAGAGTCCGAAGCTGAGTTTGGTCAAGCTCAGCGACGCTCCGCAGGGCGATCGAGCCCCTAAAGCCCGAATTTATTTTTTACCAGGAGGTAAGTAATCATGAACACGACAATTACAAACGAAAAACCCACCGAAGATTTCGCCGCACTGAAAAAGCTGACGGCAACGGTTTACTTATGCCAGGTATTGACCTTTGCCTTTGCGGGATTACCTTTGCTAATCGGGGTAGCGATTAATTTTTTCTATCGCAGCAATGTCAAAGGTACCTGGCTGGAGTCGCATTTTAATTGGCAGATCAAAACCGTCTGGGTGACGTTGGCGGGTTTTGCTTTGTCCGGTTTGTTGTTGATGATGGACACGCAACTCAGCTTGATTGTGTTGATTCCGACCTTGCTGCTGCTGATCTATCGAATCGTCATCGGTTGGACGAATTTGTCCGCCGATAAGTCCTTGCAGGATCTGAGTTAGGCCTTCTACGCAGCCGCTTGGCCGACGCCGTCAAAAAACGGCGAAGGCTGGGCTTCATTTGCAACCCAAGATTCGTTCGTAGGTTTCTCGCTCTGTTTTATAACAGCCGCAAGCCGCGGCTTCCAGGCCGCGGCGATCCAGAATCGTAATATCGCCGCGCCGATAGCGGATCAACTTTTGCTCCTGCAACGAGAGCGCGGCCTTGGTAATCCCGACCCTCCGCACCCCTAAAATATAAGCCAGAAAAATATGGGTGACGTGAAAGGTATCGGCGTGCGCGCGGTCATGCGTCATCAACAGCCAACGCGCCAATCTGGGTTCTACCTGATGGTAACGATTGCAGGCCGCCGTTTGCGCGAGTTGACTCATCGAAACGTACAAATAGCGTTTCAATTCTGTCTGTAACGCTCCGCTCCGCGCCAATTCCCGCATAAATAGCGGTGTTCCTATACGCAGTGCGGAGCCGGCTCCTTGCACCAGTGCTTGAAACGGCGCGATATCGACGCCCAATATCAGCGTGATACCCAGCATGCCTTCGTTGCCGATCAAACCGACTTCCAAACCGGTATCGCCATCGGTTGGCGTGACCAGCGAAATAAAACTGCTGGTCGGGAAATACACATGCGGTATCCGGGCGCCGTTCAGGTATAAGACTTGGCAAAAGGCCAGTTCGACCGGTTCGCAGTGTTCCAGCAAATGTTGGCGATCGTTATCGGGCAACGCGGCCAGCAGACGATTGGCCACAGGCGCGGCTGGGATGGACGGCACGGGCGTTCTCCGGCGTAGTTTTAAGGAAATCCTGCGGGGGGAATAGCATCCGGAGGGAGGTTAATCGCCACTCCCGCGCTGGGTGCCGGCAACGCTGCGTCCACCGGCCTGGCAGCGAGACTATAGCGCCGGACTTGCGCTGTCTGTATGTTAGCGCACGTTGGCCGTGCTTCGCCTGCCGCAGGCTTAGCCCGCGCCGGGTGTGGAATGGGCTATGTGCTTTAGCGTACAGACCGGAGCCGGTTATTGCCGTAACCTCGCTTCAGCTCCGGTGGAATCATCGGGCAACCGGGGATGTAAACGCGCGCATTGTGCATTCGCACGAGTGCGTTTCAGTTTTGACGTCCCGGTTATAGCGCACTATGCGATATCTTGAGAAGCTTTCAGTCGGCCACCGAAATTCGGCATTTTGCGCATTTAAAATACATACACCAGGTAGATTTATGAAAACTAGATACTTTTTGATGGCATTGGTTTTGTCGTGGGTTTCGCTGAGCGCGCATGCCGCCGGCAGTCCGATGAACGAAAACTTTACCAACCTGATCACCCTGTCCAACAATGCCTTGGAAACAGGCAAGACCGGCGACACCAAAGCCTTTATCGACAGTGCAACCGTCGCTTGGGAGGCGTTAAAAGTCCAAAATGAGCAAGGCAGTTCCATTCGGTTGCAACGGGCTAACGCCAAGCTGAAGGCCGCCATCAAAGCCGCCAAAGCCGGTAAATTGGATGAAGGCATGGCCGAGCTTGAGCAAGGCATCGTTGAAATGAAACAGGAACGGTAATCCAACATCCGGAATCCGGCCAGCACTCGCCGAAACCAGCAAATAGGCGGCAGAATGATGAGTCATATCCTTGAAGCCGGCAACAGCCGGCTTTTTTATGGGCGCCGGTTACGGCTATCGACGGATTCGGTATCCGAATCGTCGATGCCGAGCGGCGCCGAGGCCAAATCGACTCACGGCGTTTGACGCTTGAGTTTATTGCTCTTGGGGGGGGGGCAGCAGCCTGTCGGATTCGGCTTTGACTACGTGATAGCACTCGCAGACCCGCGCTTCCAGGCCGGGCCGGTCCAGCACCGTAATTCGGCCGCGGCTGTAATGAATCAAACCGGCCTGCTGCAATTTGCCGGCCGCCTCGGTAACGCCCTCCCGGCGTACGCCCAACATGTTGGCGATCAATTCTTGTGTCATCGCCAATTCGTTGCTTGGCAGCCGGTCCAGACTTAATAGCAGCCAGCGGCATAGTTGCTGGTCTACCGAATGGTGCCGGTTGCATACCGCGGTTTGCGCCATTTGCGTGATCAGGGCCTGGGTATAGCGCAGCAACAAATGCAACATCACTTCGTAGCGGTTGAATTCCTGCATCAATAGTTGTCCACGCAAACGATAGGCATATCCGGCACTTTGCACCACGGCCCGATTCGGCATGCTGCCGCCGCCCATAAACAATGCCACGCCGATCATGCCGTCGTTGCCGACGACGGCGATTTCCGCCGACGCGCCGTTCTCCATCACGTACAGCAAGGATATGATGCAGGTGGCGGGAAAATAGACGTAGCGCAATTCGCCGCCGGATTCGTAAATCACTTCTCCCAGCGGCATGTCCACGCGTTCCAGATGCGGTAACAGCCGTTGGTATTCGGCAGTCGGCAACGCATTTAGCAAATGGTTGAGTTGCGGATTGTCGAGATCGCTCATTTGCTGCCCTGGTAGTTATCAAAAAAATTAGATCCGCTCCAGCAATAACGGCCAGTGTAGCCCCATTGTAATAGGCCGTGCATTTCCGCTCTGTGCGTTAAGGAACAGAGCGACGGGCGCAGAAATGGTAGTGCCGGCCTATCGAATAGGCGGCTTATGTGCGATAGCGTACAGACCGCAATGCTGTCGGCATTTAAGCTGCAGTTTTGTAACTTCCAAGCATTGATGTTCAAGTTTCAGGCAATCTCCAAGACCATGTGTGCCAACTGTCGCCGCAACCTATGTGAGTTGCGGCGTTTTTTTTGAATGTCTTCGCGCCGAGTCGGAGGCCCGCAGGCCTTATCGCACGGGTGAAATCAGAGAATTAAAATCATGCTAACAGAAAATTCATCGCTGGCCGGTGTGGATTTTGACTGCAGCGCTGCCCGCGCGGCGCCGGTAAATCTGGATAGGGCGATTGCGATGGCCAAGGCGCAGTTGTTGAAGCTGCAAAACCCGGCCGGATATTGGGTGTTCGAGCTGGAAGCCGATTGCACGATTCCGGCCGAGTACATCATGATGATGCATCATATGGCCGAGATCGATACGGCGCTACAAGCCAAAATTGCCAACTTCCTGCGCAGCCAGGCCGGCGTGGACGGTAGTTATCCGTTATACAAAGGCGGCGCCGGCGATTTGAGTTGCACCGTTAAAGTCTATTACGCGCTGAAACTGGCCGGTGACGCTGCGGATTCGGCCCATATGCTGAAAGCCCGCGTCTGGATCTTGAGACAGGGTGGCGCAGCGAAGGCCAATGTGTTTACCCGCATCATGCTGGCGATGTTCGAGCAAATCCCGTGGCGCGCCGTACCGTTTCTTCCGGTGGAAATCATGCTGTTGCCGAAGTGGTTTCCGTTTCATATCGACAAAGTCTCGTATTGGTCGCGTACGGTGATGGTGCCGCTTTCTGTACTGTGTACATACCGAGTGAAGGCGCGCAATCCGCGTAAAATCGGCTGTGCGGAGCTCTTCATCACTGCGCCCGATCAAGAAAAGCACTATTTCTCCCACGTTAAAACGCCGTTAGGCAAGGCCATTCTGGTGCTGGATCGGCTTGGCCGGTGCCTCGAGCCGTTGATACCCGACTTTGTCCGACGTAAGGCCACGGTCAGGGCTGCGGACTGGTATATGGCTCGATTGAACGGCTATGACGGATTGGGGGCTATTTTCACCGCAATGGTCAACGCTTACGAAGCGATGGACTTTCTCGGCGTTCCGCCTGACGACGCCCAACGGCAAACCGCCCGAGCCGCCATCGATAGATTGCTGGTGGTGAAAGGCGATATCGCCTACTGCCAGCCTTGCGTATCGCCGATTTGGGATACCGGTCTGGCGGTACTGGCTTTGCAGGAGGCCGATCAGCAAAACGCCGAGGCCTGCTGCCGGAAAGCCACCCAGTCGGCCCTGAGTTGGCTGGCGGCCAAACAGTTATGCGACGAACCGGGGGATTGGCGTGTGCAACGCCCTGGGCTGGCCGGCGGCGGTTGGGCTTTTCAGTTCGGCAACAGTTATTATCCGGATGTCGACGATACCGCAGTGGTGGCCTATGCGATGCTGCAAGCCGATACGCCGGCGTTTGCCGAAAATATCCGGCGCGCAGCGCACTGGATCGCCGGCATGCAATCAAGCAATGGCGGTTATGGCGCTTTCGATGCCGACAACAACCATTACTATTTAAACCAGATCCCGTTTGCCGATCACGGCGCTTTGCTGGATCCGCCAACGGCGGATGTTAGCGCCCGTTGCGTCATGCTGTTGGGTAAACTGGATGTAGAGCAGTTGGAATACCGCGAAGTGATCGAGAGTTGCATCGCTTATTTGCGTAAGGAGCAGGAGGCCGATGGTTCCTGGTTCGGGCGCTGGGGTACCAATTACCTATACGGCACTTGGTCGGTTTTGCTGGGTTTTGCCGCCGCTGGCGTTGCCGCAAACGACGCCAGCGTGCGCAAAGCCGTAACCTGGTTAAAGTCCAGGCAACGCGCCGACGGCGGCTGGGGTGAAGGCAATCTCAGCTACCATCGGCCCTGGGTCCGCGGCGAATTCGACAGTAGCACCGCGTTCCACACCGCGTTGGCGGTGATGGCTTTGCTGGCAGCCGGGGAAACCGATTGTCCGGAAGTGGCCGGCGGCGTGAATTATCTGCTAAAAGGCCAGCAGGCGGACGGATTCTGGCACGACGACTGTTTCAACGCGCCGGGGTTTCCGAAGTTTTTTTACCTGAAGTACCATGGCTACGACAAGGTTTTCCCGCTATGGGCTTTGGCCCGCTATCGAAATGGCCGGGCACGAAGAACCAGCGGCATGAGCGGGTAGGGTGATGCCGCCGGATTGCCGGTTCCGGGGCACCGATAGACTTGGCACCGACAGGAGCAACGGGGATGAATACCCATGATTCGCGCTCAAAACCGCGCCGCTCGGCGTCTAGCCGTCGCCTGGCCGATAGGCGGCAAATTCCCTATCCATTTGCTTCGCCGCAGTGGCTGGAAAATATCGAAAACGCTTATCTGGCCTGGCCGAAATCCGACCGGCGCAGTCGAAAAACGCGGGTAGGGGACAGGCGCAACTGCGAGCGGCGTTTGGCGCACGTTGCCGGGCAGGCTCGCCCTGCGCAAACAGTTTCCCGGATATCGCTGACTAACGAGGAACGGCGCTTGATCGAAAGCCTGTATTCGAAGGAAGGGGAGTCGCTTCTACCATAAAACCGGTCCGGCAGCAGACGTTCAACGCTTGCCGATTTGGGTTAGAAACACCAGCAGCATAGGTTGCGTATCGGTAAATTCCCGACGCCGGCAGTCGAGATGGGCATAAAACACCGACCCGTCTTGGTGCAGTAATTCCAGATCGAACGCCAAGCCTTCGGCGTCGGCCGAATCCATCATTTGCCGAAACTGGCGGTACCAGTGGTCGCGGTATTCTGCGGCGACAAACCTGGAGAAGCGCGCCAAGTGCAAGCGATCGCGATTTGCCCCGAACAACGCGGCGCCAGCCAGATTGATTTCGCTGATTTGATCTTCGGCATCGATGATGAGGTAGCCGGCCGGGGCGAACTCGTAAAGGTCCTTATAGCGATCTCGGGATTCCGTCAGAGCCTGATGGGTTCGTTGCAGCTCATCGTTCTGCATTTCCAGTTCGATTTTGTGCACCAACAGTTCGTGCAGCAACATTTCCGCCGGCTGGATATTCATTGACGCTGGTGGCGAGACACTGGATACCATGGCTTCGGCTTTTTCTCTCAGCGACTTGCGCCGCTCGATTCTATCCCATTTTAAGTTCATACCGCAGTTTCTCCAGGTCGACATATCGACTCCAAGTTGTTACCAAGCGAATCCCTATCGCCCGCCAGGACGGGCCTATGTGCGTTAACGAACTGTGTTGCATCGCACAAAGGCGTCTAATCGACCCCGACGCTTACCTAGGCCAATTCTCTGCTAATCCTAACATCCGCCTCGGGTTGGAGCTTGAAAAATTTCAGCGACTTTACGGCAATCGACCGCAACGGGATAGGCGGCAAGGCCGGGCTGCGGTGGCATTCGATGTTTAACGCACAGGACAAAAAATCATGACAATCATTAAACACCCTCTACCGTCTCGGACCATATACGGCATCGGTTTGGCCACTGCGCTATTCGCGGCCGGCTGCGCCAGTATACCGGCTCCGACCGAACAAATGGCCGTGTCCAAAGCGGCGGTCAATAGTGCCAGTAGCGCCGGAGGTAACGAGTATGCGCCGATACCGTTGCGGGCCGCCGTGCAGAAATTGGATGCCGCCGAACGTGCGATGTCCCAGAAAGACTATTTGCAAGCCAGGCAATTAGCGGAACAGGCCCAAATCGACGCTCAACTGGCTGCGGCGACCGCGCGGGCGGCAAAGGCTCAAAAAGCGGCGCGCGAGCTGCAGGAAAGCAATCGCGTCCTGCGCGAAGAAATCGACCGCAAAGCTCAATAATTTCCTCAATGGAGTTCAATATGCAAATCTACCGAATTTTTCCGCATACGCTGATCGCCGCCGCCATAATATCCGGCTGCACCACCGTGCCCAATGCATCTTTGATCGATGCCCACAACAGTTACAACAACGCCCGCATCAATTCCGAAGTGGGAACGCTGGCGGAGTTGGAAATGAAGCAGGCGGACGACACGCTCAAAAAAGCCGACCGCGCCTACGCCGAAGATGACGAGGACGAATCCGTTACCCATCTGGCCTATATCGCCACCCAACAAGTGGCCATTGCGCAGGCAACGGCCAAGCGCAAAACGGCGGAAACCGCCGTGAATAACGCCGAGGGCAAACGCAACCAAGTACGTCTCGACGCGCGTACCGCCGAAGCCGATGCTGCCAAACGCCAAGTGGCGATCAGCCAACAAACCGTAGACAGGCAAGCCGGCGAATTGGCGATAGCCGGCGCCAATAGCCAGCGCGACCAGGCCTTGATCGCCCAACAGGACATTTTGATCAACGAACTGAACGCCAAGCAAACCGCGCGCGGTCTGGTAATCACCTTGGGCGACGTGTTATTCCGCAGCAACAAGGCGCAATTGCAATCCGGCGGCCTGCGTAACATCGACAAACTGGCCGATTTTCTGAAGCAATATCCCGATTACAAGGTGTTGGTCGAAGGTTATACCGACTCCAGGGGCAGTGCCGACCTGAATCAGGACTTATCGGAGCGCCGAGCCTATTCGGTACGGACCGCTCTGGTGGATTCCGGTGTCAGCAGTGACCGGGTCAGAACCCGCGGTTATGGCGAGGATTATCCGGTTGCCGACAACAACACAGCCGCCAGCAGGCAATTGAATCGGCGGGTCGACATTATCCTGTCAGATGCCAACGGCAATATCGCGACGCGCTAGCGGGCTCAAATTCGGCCACCCGGAACGTTGGGCAATCGGCAGGTTCAGCCGCTGCCTGAATTGATGAAGGCGAACTTAGTTTTTCAAGTCTCGCCAAGTAGCGAGGAATGATGAAGATGAAAAAACGATATACCGCTTTGATGATTGCGTGGTTTTTGCACTGCATCTCGGCCGGCGCCGGTGCATCTTCACTTGAGGAACAGAACCAGGGCGACGTGGGCTTTATCAGCGGCGGTGTCGGTATCGAAGAGCGGGCGGCGCTAAATAACGTCCGCACCGATTACAACCTGAGCTTGTTGTTTTCCAGTCAGGATAGCGGCGAGTATTTCAGCGGCGTAAGCGTCAGGATTGGCGACGGCAATGGCCGGATAGTGCTGGATACCGTCTCCGCAGGCCCGATTCTGTTTGCCAAGCTCAAGCCCGGCCGCTATCGGGTTAGCGCCGATCATGAAGGGCAGACGATTCGTAAATCCGTAGCCGTCGACGGCAAACACCGGGCGGCGTTGGGGTTTGCTTGGCCGGATCGTTAAGTTTGGCATATGTGGGTTAGCGTACGGACGCCGTTACCCGCGGCCGCTAAATTGCCGCCAGCGCTTTAGGCCGTCCCGCGCCGGCGCATGGCTCCTGATACTGCCATTCCTACAAGTATCACCAACGAGACACACATGAAAACCAAAAACGAGTACATCGAAATCTTGGCGACTCAGCTTAGAGAATGGAGCGCCGAGGTCGACCATTTGACCGCAAAAGCCGAGAATGCTGCGGCACTGTTGAAAACGAGCTACATCGAAGAGCTGGATGTCCTGCGCGCCAAGCAACAAGCGGCTGAAGAAAAACTGAAAGAGCTGGAAGAATCCGGCAAATATGGCTGGCTGGCGTTGAAAGATACGGCCGACCAGGTATGGGACGATCTTAGAATCGGGCTGGCCGATGTCGCTGCCAAATTAACCTAACAACCCGATTGCGATATCTGTCCTGCCTAGCCTATGCCGCTTCGACATCGCCCGGCGAAATCGGATTTGGGTTCGCCGAAACCGCAAGTCCGCTACAAAACGATTGCCGATGCCGTGCAGGTCCACATTCTGTATTGGGGGGTTTGCCACACCGATGTGCCGCATCCGCTTGCCGACATTTACCCGGGAATGTCCGATCGGAATATCGTCGGACGCGTGAGTAAAGTGGGCGCCCACGTGATCGTGTTCACCCACTCTCCCGGCATGGCCAAAGCCGCTCTGCGCGCCAATCCCGGCGAGACCGCGGTTACCGGCAATCGGCAACAAATCCGGCAGCGTATCCAGCTTTTTCATGTCTGGTTCGATAGCCTGGCGGTCGCAGGAGTGGCCGATGCCGGCGCCATGTTCTTGAGGCACGATGGCAGTCTGATCCAGGGGCGGCGCAGTCTGCTCGGCGGCATCAAGGAAACCCGGCGGCAACCGGACCCGCACGCTGGCCATGACAAGCTGGCAATCCCGATCCATAACGTCAATGACGTCCATAGCGCCAGCTCCGGTCGACGGCTGGAGACATTCCGCTTCGTCGTCGATGCGGCCTGGTTACGGCAAACGCGGTAATCCGGCCAAACGCCACGACCATGGAGGCCGGCGGGCTTTCGACGCGTCAGCACGTTTTGGAAAAGTATTGCCGCTGCAGCGTCAGTTAGCCTGGCTGACCAACGCGGCAAAGGTATTGGCGGGCAGAGCCGGGCTCTTGTAGTAGCCTTGATAGAAATCGCAGCCTTGCTTTGCGAGAAATTGCAGTTGAGCGGGGGTTTCTACGCCTTCGGCCAGTACTTTTAGTCTCAGTGTGTGTGCCATGCCAATGATCGCTGAGGCAATTTCTTTGTCATCGTCCGAGTCCGGAATATCATTGATAAACGATTTATCGATTTTGAGACTGTCCAGCGGGAAATGTTTCAGATATGCCAATGATGAGTAGCCGGTGCCGAAATCGTCAATCGCCAAGCGAACGCCCAGGGTTCGCAGTGAATTGAGGATTTTGACGGCTTCGGATTCTCTTTCCATCAGCGCGCTTTCCGTTAATTCCAATTCCAGGTACTCGGCCGGAAAGCCGGTCGTTTGCAGGATTTCCGTCACCCGCGCGCCAATATCGCCATGTCTGAATTGACACGGCGATAAATTGACGGCCAATTTTAGCGGCTGCAATCCGGATTCGATCCAGCGCTGGCCCTGGCGGCAAACCTCTAGCAGCACCCATTCGCCAATCTCGCCAATCAGGCCGGTTTCTTCGGCCACCGGAATAAATTGGCTGGGCGGTATGATGCCTTCGTCGGGATGGTACCAGCGTAATAGGGCTTCGGCACCGATCACGGTGCCGGTCCGGATATCGATCTGGGGTTGGTAATGGACCGTTAATTCGTTTTTCGCTATGGCTCGTCGCAATAGCGTTTCCAGTTTGATGCGGCGAACGGCTGCCTCGGTTAAATCTTCAGAAAAATATTTAAAAGTGCCGCGACCTTCTGCTCTCGCGCGATACAACGCGGCATCGGCTTGTTGCAGGAGCGCTTCGGATGTTTTGCCGTGCTCGGGGAATAAACTAATACCCACGCTGACGCCGATCCGTACTTCAATGCCTTTGGATAAATACCAAGGTTCGCTCAGCGATTCGATAATATCGGTAGCGACCAAAGCTGCATCCTGAGGGTGCGATAAATCTTCCAGCAATAATGCAAACTCGTCGCCACCCAGGCGGGTAACGGTGTCGACACCCCTTAGCCGACTGGTTAGACGTTTGGAGACCTGTTGCAGCAACTCATCGCCAGCCAGATGGCCGTAACTGTCGTTAACGTCCTTAAATCGATCCAAATCCAGCATCAGGACGGCAAAAGACTTGCGGTCGCGACAGGATAATTCGATGCAGTGCTCAAGACGGGCAAACAGCAACAGACGATTGGGGAGCTCGGTTAAAGGATCGTGATGTGCCAGATAATCGAGGCGCTCGAACGCGCTTTTTAGTTGGCTAATGTCGGAAAACACGGCCACGTAATGCGTCACTTGGCGATCTTCATTGCGCACCGCGCTGATATTGAGCATTTGGGGATAAATCTCGCCGTTCTTGCTCCGGTTCCAGATTTCCCCTTGCCAGCTGCCCGTAGCATTGAGTTCCGCCCACATTGCCTGATAAAAAGCCGCATTTTGGCGGCCCGATTTCAGGATTCGCGGGGTTTGGTGCAGCACTTCAGCGGTCGAATAGCCGGTGAGTTCGGTAAAGACTCGATTGACGATCAGAATCCTGGTGTTGGCGTCGGTCACCATGACTCCGTCCCGTGTGGTTTCGAACATGGCCGCAGCCTGCCGAAGATACTCGTCCTTGGCTTTTTGTTCGCTGATATCGCTGATCACGACCCGAAAGCTTTCAGCGCCGGCGGCTGCGGCCATGCGGTTGATCTCAAGCCGCACCCAAAAGCCGACGCCATCCTGTTTGAGCAAGCGAAGTTCGAAAACCTGAGGCTCGCCCGTTTCCGTTATTTGTTTGCGATGCAGGTAATAAATGTCCTGATCGCTCGGCAGAATCAATTGGGTCAGCGGTTTTTTCAGCAAAGCCTTGCGGGTGGTGAGCAATAACTTTGCTGCGGTTAGGTTGGCATTCAGAATCACATCTCGATCGTTAACGGTGAGATAGCCAATCGGCGCCAAATCGTATAAATCGAAATAGGATGCCCAGGATTTTTCCAGTTCGTTTTGCGCGTGGCGTAGATTTTGGTTCAGCATCTCCAGTTCGATCTGATGCACCTGTAGTTCATGCATCAGCCTTTTTTCTTCGCTTGCTGCTGTGGTCTGTCGCCTCGGGTTGGCAATAAGCTGCCGCTCTGCACTTAGACGCAGCTCGGCCGGATCTGGGGCGAGGTGCACCTGTTTTTTCATGCCTTATTCTCCTCGCAACTGGGCTTCCAGCCGCTTGGTTTCGGATATGTCGATAAATGTAATGACCACGCCGTCAATTACATTATCCTGGGTACGATAGGGCATGACGCGTACCTTGAACCAGCAGTTGTTGTTGGTTTTGACTTGTTTTTCGACAAACACCAATGTGCGTAGCACGTCCTGAGCATCCTGATGCAGTTGCGGGTAATCCAGCGAGGTCACGATATCGGTAAGCGGGCGGCCAATATCGCCGGCAATCAGCTTAAATAAATGCGTGGCGTGGCTGGTGAACCGGCGAACGTTCAAAGCGTTGTCCAGAAAAATCGTTGCGATCTCCATACTGTTGAGCAGGTTTTCCATATCGTTATTGACCCCTGACAAGTCAGTGACCTTGGCTTGCAGTTCTGCATTGACGGTCTGTAATTCCTCATTCAGCGACTGCATTTCTTCCTTGGACGTGGTCAATTCCTCGTTGGTGGATTGCAGTTCTTCGTTGGTGGATTGCAGTTCTTCATTCGAGGACTTCAACTCTTCCTGGGACGATTGCGCCTCTTCCAGAAGGCTTTGGTTTTCATCCTTGGCTTTTTTCAATTCGTCCAACGCAAGCTGCAGTTCGGCGTTCGGGGTGATACGGCGACTGTGCCTCTTGGGCTTCGGCGTTGCTACATCGGCGAAGACGAGCATCAGCGCCCCTTTCAATACCTCCGGCCTGTCGATAGCCTGCACGGTGAGATTGATTATCTGACTGCCCCCGTTGGTACCGACCGTCAAGCCCGACAGTACGACCGGTTCCGATTGCATCTGTGCCAGTTTGATCGCATTCGCCAGTTCGTGGCGCAGTCCTTCCCGGGCCATGGCATGAATATTCAAATTGGCTTTGCCTGCAGCCGGTTCCAAGTATTTGCCGGTGCGGCCATGAATATAGAGTATATCGCCCTCGGCATTGACCAGCACCGCGGCCGGCGAGTACCTTTCCAGCAGTAATTGCTCGACTTGATGTTGCAAATTTATGATGGTTGTCGGCTTGGTGGAATCAGAATGCATTATGGCTTTTACGGGAAAATATTTAGTTGGGAATTCGATGTCGGCAACGGACAAGGGTTGCTCGGCCCGGCGGTATAACCGGGACTGGCTATCGATGGTCGAAAAGAACTCGTTATACATGCCGATGGTCTCGGCGTTGCCGAGCAACAAAACACCGCGCGCGGTCAGTGCGTAATGGAACAAGGGTATCAGTTTCTTTTGGCAATCTTGATTCAAGTAAATCAAGAGATTGCGGCAACATAGCAGGTCGAGTCGGGTAAACGGCGGATCGGCGATGATGTTTTGCTGAGCGAATATCACCATTTCCCGAATTTCCTTGTTTATGCAGTAACCGTTATCTTTGGCGATAAAAAAGCCATTCAGCCTGTCCGGGGAGACATCGGCGGCAATTGTTGCTGGATAAAACCCGCTTCGGGCTTTCTCGATCGCTTCGGCATCGAGATCGGTGGCGAAAATTTGCAGTTTGTAGAGGTGTTGCAGGCCGTTCTGGCGTAGGACCTCTTTGAACACGATGGCCAGGGAATAGGCTTCTTCTCCGGTCGAGCAGGCCGCTACCCAAGCCCTGAGTTCCTTGCCCTGGGGATACTCGGCCAGCAATGCCGGGATCACCTGGCGTTTAAGGTGATCCCAGACGGGCGCATCCCGGAAGAAATTGGTAACGCCAATCAGTAGTTCCTTGAACAGTAGATCTTGCTCTTGCGGGTTTTCGCGCAGATAGAGTGCGTAATGCGCCACCGTGTCGATTTGGTGTAACCCCAGCCGACGCTCGATGCGGCGGTAAAGAGTGTTTTTTTTGTATAAGGAAAAGTCGTTCCCGCTGCGAGCACGGAGTAAGGCGATGATTTGTTCCAGCGCACTTTGCGATTTCAGGGGAAGAACAGGTTCGGAAATCGCCTGCACTCCGCGGCGACTTTGCCGCAGTCTGTCCGCTATGTGTTCCCACAGGGTATCCGGCGGGGCGATGGCGTCCGCCAAACCGGCTTCGATAGCGCTTTGCGGCATGGCATCGAATTTGGCGGATTCCGGCGTTTGTACCAGCGCTATCCCGGCATTTTCCTTAATTGCACGCAAGCCCTCCGTACCGTCGGTGCCCATGCCGGACAGAATCACACCGATCGCACGCTCATGCTGGTCTTTAGCCAGAGCTTTGAAGAATAAATCGATCGGCAGACGCAATCCCCGCGGCGTGCTCAGGTCTAGCAAATGCAGCTTACCTTGGCGAATAGACAGGTCTTTGTTGGCTGGAATCACGTAGACGCAGTCGGCTTTGACTTTGATTCCCTCGCTGACCGGGGTCACCTTCATTGGCGTGACCCTTTGCAGTAACTCCGCCAACATGCATTGGTGAGTTGGGTCGAGGTGTTGGACAACGACAAAGGCTGCGCCGCAATTGGGGGGGACTTGAGAAAGAAATTGTTCGATCGCCTCCAAACCGCCGGCGGACGCACCAATGCCGATGATCGTTGGCTCCATGTCAGTTTTGTTCATTGTCCGACCGAATTGATATCACCACTTTACTGGCTAATGAGGATTTTAGAACCATTCTAAACTGCGGATCAGCCGATCCCTAATCTAAAACCGCGAGTCTCTTTTTTACCGGAGAGGTCCGGCCAATTCTTGCACACGCCCGGCAGCCGGATTTTCACGGGCGACGGGCGGCCGGTCAATATCCGAAACCGTCAAGCTCAACCGCATGCCGAGCCGTGCCTGCGCGCACCGGCTGGTTTTGACGCACTCGCCTGGGTTTGTCTCGTCAAAAAGTTGTCAATCTTCAGGTCGTGAAAGATTGGCGTCCGGTAAACCCAAATAAAGCCGTTCCCGAGCGACGTCCCGTTAGGGCCGGCGGAGCGCAACCGAAAATAAGTATGTGCGACAGCGTACAGACCCCCGCTTGCGCTCGGCGTTAAGCTCAGACCTCCACTATTCGAGGAGGTACGCGATGAATCTGGCAATCGAACCCTTATTGGCGCTGGCGATAGGCATCTTAATTTTAATGGTGCCCCGATTTCTGAGTTATTTGGTGGCGGTGTATTTAATCGTCGTCGGAGTGTTGGGTCTGATACACCGCTAAGCGGGCAGATTCAATCCAATCCGAACAGTTGCACGTTAACGGCCCGAATTCATAAGGAGCATCACCATGTCACTTAGCACTCTGATACTTGTCATACTGATTTTAATGTTGTTGGGCTTAATCCCGGTCTGGCCGCATAGCCGTTCCTGGGGCTACGGACCCAGCGGCAGCTTAGGCTTAATATTAGTCATTGTTTTGATTCTGTTGGTACTCGGCAAAATTTAGCTCTTCTGCAAAGACGTTGGGTTGAATGCCATTCAACCCAGCCACTCTATTTTTGCCTACTGTCTTCCCAACGCGCTCCGCATCGACGATGTCGATGGGCAGCACGCATCCACACTCTCATCAGAACCGGAGAATAAATCCATGGCCAAGCGGCGAGAACAAAGGCGGCATGTCAGAAGCGAGCATCCTGGCGGCGAGGAAGCGCCGATTCGCTTTGAATTGTTCAGCACGGAAAGGTTGGAACAACACGCAGACAGTCTGGCGCACGCCCAAAAAGTTATCACCTTGAAGAAAGGGCGCAAGCTGATTCCGCGGGTGCGCGAGAATGCCCAGGTTTTGTTGGAAGCTTACAAAGCCGTCGCCAAGGCGGTGCGCGAGCAACATGCCATCACCCCGGCAGCGGAATGGTTGCTGGATAATTTCCATGTGATCGAAGAGCAGATCAGCGACATTCATGTCGATCTGCCGGAAAGTTATTCGCGGGAATTGCCGAAACTCGCCGAGGGTGTATTGGCCGGATATCCCCGGGTTTACGGTATCGCCTGGGCCTTGGTGGCGCACACCGACAGCCGCTTCGCGCCGGATTTGCTGACCGTGTTCGTCAAAGCGTATCAGAGCGTCGATCCGCTGACACTGGGCGAACTATGGGCCATTCCGATTACGCTGCGGGTGTTGCTGGTCGAAAATCTGCGGCGTTTGGCCGTTAGCATCATGCGTTCGCAAAACGGCCGGCGCTTGGCGGATGAATTTGTCGATCATGTCGAACAAATCGTGGCCGGCACGGATAGGCCCGATCCGCCGGTTCCCAGCCCTGAATTGCCCGCCGAACCTTTACGCCAGGCCTATGCGGTGCAACTGCTGCAACGGTCGCATGACCCGCATCCGTCGATAGCGCTGTCCCTGGCGTTTCTGAACGACTGGCTGGGCGAGCAAGGCTTGAGCCTGGACGACATCGTGCAACGGGAACATGCCGCGCAAATCGCCGACAACCTGACGGTACGCAACATCATTACCAGTATGCGCGCCATTTCCGCATTCGATTGGCCGGGCTTTGTGGAGGATGTCAGTCTGGTCGATGCTTATCTACGCGGGCATGATGGCTATACCGCTATGGACTTTTTAACCCGCGATCGTTACCGCCACGCGATTGAGGAATTAGCCAAACACGCGCCGGCGTCTGAAGTGGAGATTGCGCGCCGGGCCGTCGCGGAAGCGCAAATCGCCAAAGATCAAGCCTGCCGCGATGCTCGGCAAACGGAGCCGGGCTATTATTTGATCGGTGCCGGCCGTTATGCTTTCGAGGCAAAACTCGCTTATCGGCCGCCCATCAAACAACGCCTGTTGCGCAGCTATGTCAGACATGCCGCCTGGGCTTATGTCGGTAGTGTGGGACTATTGACACTGTTGTTGCTGGCCTTGCCGTTGAGCGTATCCGCTGCGTCCGGGGTGAACGCTTTGCAGTTGGGTTTGTTGTGCCTGGTCCTTGCGTTTCCGGCTTCGGATATTGCTGTCGGCCTGATTAATCACTTCATTCTAGCGGGTTTGCCGCCCAATCATTTGCCGCGCTTGGAGCTAAAGCAGGGCGTGCCGGAAGCATTGAGCACGTTTGTGGTCGTGCCGACCATGTTCTTCAGCGCAAATGGCGTACTGCAACAAGTCGAACAAATGGAAATCCGTTATCTGGCCAACCCGGATGGCGCGGTGAGTTTTGCCTTGTTGTCGGATTGGGCGGATGCGGATCAGGAAACGCAGCCTAACGACGATGAGTTGCTCAGTCTTGCCCTAGATGGCGTCAACGCATTGAACGCCAAGTACGGTCAGCACAGGTTTTATGTGTTTCACCGCAAACGATTGTGGAATCCCAGCGAAGGTAAATGGATGGGTTGGGAGCGCAAGCGCGGAAAGTTGCAGGAATTCAATCGGCTATTGCGCGGTGCCTCCGATACCTCGTTTCTGCCAATCGGCGGCCAGCCGGCGGCCGCGCCGTCCGGGGTTTGCTATGTCATTACTTTGGACGCCGATACCAAATTGCCGATGGGCGTGGTTGCGCAACTGGTTGGAGTGGCCGCACATCCTTTGAACAAGCCCGTGTTCGATGCCGACAGCCAACTCATCGTCGACGGTTACGGCATCTTGCAGCCCAGAGTTACGCCGACCTTGCCGCAACGCCAGGAGCGCTCGATGTTCCACCAAATTTTCGCCGGCGCCTCCGGTACCGATGCCTATTCCAGTTCGGTATCCGAGCTGTATCAGGACTTGTTCGGCCTCGGCACTTATAGCGGCAAGGGCCTATACCATGTCGACAGTTTCGAAGCGGCGTTGGCGGGGCGGGTCCCGGAGAACACTCAGCTCAGCCATGATTTGTTCGAGAGCGTTTACGTCCGGTGCGGCTTGGTTAGCGACATCGAGTTTTTCGAAGAATTTCCGTCGCACACCGAAGTCGCTGCCTCGCGCGGACATCGGTGGACCCGTGGCGATTGGCAACTAATACCCTGGATTTTCGGCCCGCTCGGCAAAGGCATGCCGATGATAGGCCGCTGGAAAATGCTCGACAATCTGCGCCGGTCGCTGTCGGCGCCGGCAGCCTTTTCCGCCCTGGTGGCAAGCTGGACCATACCCGATGCGCCACTGGCGATCCTGATCGGCTTCGTGCTGACGGCCTTGGCTTTTCCGGCCATTCTGGCGGTTACCGCCGGCTTTACCTTACCCCGGCGCGGAATTACTTTTGCCACGCATTTGCGCAGTTCCTTAGAGAACATCGCCTGGGCACTGTGCAATAGCCTGGTGGCGTTAACGCTGTTGGCGCAACAGGCCTGGTTGATGACCGACGCTATCGTCACCACGCTGGTGCGCTTGTTCGTCACGCGCCGCAAATTGCTGAAATGGGTGACGGCCTTGCAAGCTAAAGCCGGGGCAGGCCATGCGTTGAAGAATTTAATCCGCCCGCTCAGCCACTCGTCCTCGGTGGTGTTCGGTGCCGGCGCGTTGGTGGTGATGTTCAATCCGGGCGCGATTGTGCCGGCGGCGCCGTTTTTAGTGCTTTGGTGGTTGGCGCCGGTGGTGGCGCGGGCCTTGAGTCTGCCGCCTAAAATCGATAGCGCCGAAGCGCTGTTGCCGGCCGATAGCGCGCAATTGCGCTTGTATGGCCGGCGTATCTGGCGGTTTTTTACCGCCTTTGTCACGCCAGCAGAACACTATCTGCCGCCGGATAATTTTCAGGAAGATCCGCAAGCGGTTATCGCCCATCGCAGTTCGCCGACCAATTTCGGTCTGTATTTGTTGTCGGTGGTGTCCGCCCGTGATTTCGGCTGGCTAGGTTTGATCGACACCGTCGAGCGTCTGGAAGCGACGCTGGCCACTCTGACCGACTTGCCCAAACTGCACGGGCATTTTTATAACTGGTACGACACCCGCAACTTGCAAATGCTGGAACCACGTTACGTGTCCACCGTCGATAGCGGCAATCTGGCCGGCCATGTGCTGACGCTGGCGCAAGCCTGCCGGGACATGGCCGGCCGACCGCTGGATTTAAACAACGCGTTGCTTGGACTGGCCGATACGCATCGCTTATTACTAGACGCTTTGACCAATATCGGCGATAACCGCCGAACCCTGACGGTAACCTTAAAAGAATTGCGGCAAAAAGCCGATACTTTAACCGAGCTACTGGCCAGCCGTCCCACAGACGCCGTTACCTGGAGCGCGCTGTGGCAGCAATTGACCGTGTGCGGCAACGCCTTGCTCGATCTGGCGAATGCGCATGCCGCGGAACGCGGCGATAGCCAGGATAACGAAGTGCTGGCCTGGGCTGGCTTTTTATTCGACGACATCCGTTCGCATGCCCGCGATGTGGCTATGTTGCTTCCGTGGATTCATTTTCCCGAGCAATACCCGCCACTCTGTACACAGAGTGGCGAAACAAACCAGCAATTTGCTTTGGAAACGCCGCTATGCGAACTCCCCGACCGCTATGCTGTTTGGGCCGATCATGCAGAATATGCCCGGCCGGAACAGGCAACTTCCGCTCAGAAGGCCTTGATTGTGCTGCTGCGCCGGGCTGGCGAACAGACCGGGGCCCTGCATCGGCGCCTGGCTATCATGGCCGATCGGTTTGAAGGTTTGTTTCGGGACATGGATTTTCGGTTTTTGTACGACGCCAATCGGCACATGTTTGCCATCGGCTACCGGGTGGCGGAAGGCGCCATCGATCCCAGTTATTACGATCTGCTGGCGTCCGAGGCCAGGTTGTCCAGTCTTATCGCCATCGCCAAACGCGACGTGCCCAGTTCCCATTGGTTCCATTTGGGCCGGCGGGTGACGCGTGTCGCCCACGGCACGGTTTTGCTGTCCTGGTCCGGGTCGATGTTCGAATACCTGATGCCGTCGTTGGTGACCTTTACTCCCCGCTACAGCCTGCTGGATCAGACCTGCCGCTTGGTGGTAAAGCGGCAGATCGAATACGGCAAGGAACGCGGCGTGCCGTGGGGCGTGTCGGAATCGGCGTTCAACGGCCGAGACATCTACTTGACCTACCAGTATTCCGCCTTCGGCGTGCCCGGTCTGGGCATGAAGCGCGGCTTGGGCGAAGAACTGGTAATAGCCCCTTACGCCACGGCGTTGGCGGCGATGTATCTACCGCATGCCGCGGTCGAAAACTTCGCCTGCCTGGAACGGGAAGGTGGGCTGGGGCGTTATGGTTTTTACGAAGCGCTGGATTTTACACCGGTCCGTCTGGCGGATGGCCAGCGTGTGGCATTGGTGCGTTGTTATATGGCGCATCATCAAGGGATGTCGCTGGTAGCGTTCGCCAATGTGATACATGACGGATCGATGCGACACCGTTTCCATCGCGCGGCGCTGATTCAAGCCGCGGATTTATTGTTGCAGGAACGTATCCCGCACGGCGCCGATACCAGCGTACTGCCTTTGTTGCAGGAACTCTCCGATGTGAAAGAAACCGTGCAACCGCCGGTGCGCCGAGTGCCGTCGCCGATGTCGCCCGTGCCGTCCACGCTGCTGTTGTCTAATGGCCGTTACTCGGTCATGTTGACTGCTGCGGGCTCCGGCTATAGCCAGTGGCGGAATCTGGCTGTCACCCGTTGGCGGGAAGATACCACCCGCGATGCCTGGGGCAGTTATTTATACCTGCGCGACGTCGATAGCGGCCAGGTCTGGTCGGCCGGCTACCAACCGACTACAGCCACCCCTGACCACTATGACGTGGTGTTTGTCGAGGACCGGGCGCGGATCACGCGTACCGATGGCGCCATTGTCACTACTCTGGAAATCGTGGTATCGCCGGAAGACGATGCCGAAATCCGCCGGCTGAGTTTGACCAATAACAGCATGCGCGAGCGCGAAGTGGAAGTGACGTCTTATGCCGAAATCGTGCTGACGACGATGCCGGCCGACATTGCCCATCCGGCGTTTTCCAATTTATTTGTCCAGACCGAGTACTTGTCGCAGACCAGGGCATTAATCGCGCATCGCCGGCAACGCTCCGCCGAAGACCCGCAATTGTGGGCCGCGCACGTGCTGGCCGACCGGCAAACCGGCGATGGTTTGCAATATGAAACCGACCGGGCTCGTTTCATAGGCCGCGGCCAAACTTTGCGGGCGCCATTGGCTGTGATGGACGGCCGACCGTTAAGCAATACCGTCGGGGCGGTGCTCGATCCGATATTCAGCCTGCGCACTCGCGTTAAAATCGCCGCGGGGGCGACCGAGCATCTGACCTTTACCACGCTGGTCGCCGCCTCGCGTCAGGCTGCCGCGGATTTGGCCGACAAATATCATAATCTGATGGCCTGGGAACGGGTGTCTGCCCTGGCCTGGACCCATGCCCATGTGCAACTGCACCATTTGCATACCAAGCCGGATGAGGCTCAGCTGTTTCAAATGCTGGCCAATCGGCTGATTTATGCCGATCCGTCGTTAAGGCCGGCCGGGAAGTTGCTGCAACTGAATAAGCTGAATGTCGCCGGTTTGTGGCGCCACGGTATTTCCGGCGATAGACCGATCTTGTTGCTGCGGGTCGGCGAGCCGGAAGATCGCGCGATTGTTGCGCAATTGCTGCGCGCTCACGAATATTGGCGGATTAAAGGCCTCACCGTCGATCTGCTGATCCTGAATGAAAGGGAAGCCTCTTACGTCGAGGACTTTCACAATCTGCTGGAAACGCTGGTGCGGGAAAATCTGGCGCGTTCTGCGTTGGCAGAGCACGAACGGCAGGGTGCGATTTTTGTGCAGCAGGCCGGTCAGTTATCCCTGGAAGAGCGGCGTTTGTTACAGACGGCGGCGCGGGCGATGTTGGTGGGCAATCGCGGTACCCTGGCCGAACAACTGTTAAGGCATCCGCGCCCGGCGATGCCGTTCATCGCCATGCCCTCCCTGCCGTTACTGACGGGTGAAGCGCCGGTACTGGCGGCACCGCCGCTGGAAATGTTCAATGGGTTGGGTGGCTTTGCCGAAGACGGCCGCGAATATGTGATCGTGCTGGATAAAGGCCAGAACACGCCGGCGCCGTGGATCAACGTGATTGCCAATTCTGAATTCGGTTTCACGGTCTCCGAGTTGGGTAGCGGTTGCACCTGGTGCGGCAATAGCCGCGAGAACCAATTAACGCCCTGGTCGAACGATCCGGTCGGCGATGCGCCGGGCGAGGTATTTTATTTACGCGATGACGAAACCAACGAACTGTGGACGCCGACCGCGCTGCCAATTCGGGTTGAGAATGCCAGTTATTTGATACGGCACGGCCAGGGTTATAGCCGCTTTGAACATGCTTCCCACGGGATCCACAGCGAGTTGTTGCAGTTCGTCGATCCGCTTGATCCGATCAAATTGTCCGTGTTGACTCTGGTCAATGTGTCCAGGCGACGTCGGCGCTTAAGCGTCACGGCCTATCTGGAATGGGTGCTCGGTGCCTCACGTAGCGTTACCGCGCAGCATATTGTCACGGAACTTGATCCAGAAACCGGCGCCATGTTCGCATATAACCCTTGGGCTCAGGAATTTGGCGATGAGATCGCTTTTGCTGATTTGGCCGGACGGCAAACGGCCTGGACCGCCAACCGCAGCGAATTTCTCGGTCGTAACGGCAGTCTGGACGCCCCGGCCGGCTTGTTAAACCGCAAACCACTGAAAAACCGGGTCGGTGCGGGTATGGACCCTTGCGCGGCTTTGCAAACCAGCTTTGAACTGGCGCCTGGTGAAAATATTGAGCTAGTGTTTTTATTTGGGCAGGGCAAGGATAAAGCGCACGCCAGCGAATTAATCCACCGCCACAGGTTAAATGACGTTGGCGCTGCGTTTACCGTGGTCAAACGGTCGTGGCAAGACATACTGGTCAAGGTGCAAGTCAAAACCCCGGACCGCGAGCTGGATGTGCTGTTGAACGGTTGGCTGCTTTATCAAACCTTGAGCTGCCGGATGTGGGCGAGGGCGGCGTTCTATCAGGTCGGCGGCGCCTTTGGCTTTCGCGATCAATTGCAGGACAGTATGGCCTTGGCGGTGACCAGGCCCGATTTGACCCGCGCGCATATTCTGCGCGCCGCCGCCCGCCAGTTCGAAGCGGGCGACGTGCAACATTGGTGGCATCCGCCCACCGGTCGCGGTGTGCGCACCCGTTTTTCCGATGATCGGGTCTGGCTGCCGTTTGTGGTCGCCCACTATCTAAAAGTCAGCGGCGATAACGCGGTACTGGAAGAATTATTACCGTTTCTGGAAGGGCCTGAGTTGGCGGAGGGGCAGGACGACGCCTATTTTCATCCGACCGAAACCGGTCGAGAAGCAAGTCTGTTCGAGCATTGCGCGCGGACGTTGGATTTGAGTCTGGCTACCGGTGCCCACGGTTTGCCGTTGATCGGTAGCGGCGACTGGAACGACGGCATGAATCGGGTCGGCAACCGCGGGCAGGGCGAGAGCATTTGGCTGGCGTGGTTCCTGATCAAAACCCTGTCGGATTTTGCCTCGATTGCCGAAACGCGTGGCGACATTGAACGCGCCGCGAGATGGCTGGAGCATGCCGGACAACTGCGCAGCGCCGTCGAAGCGGAGGGCTGGGATGGTGCCTGGTACCGGCGGGCTTATTTCGACGACGGCTCACCGCTGGGGTCGGCCACCAATGCCGAATGCCGGATCGATGCCATCGCCCAAAGTTGGGGCGTCATCTCCGGTGCCGCCGACCCGGAGCGGGTGCGGCGGGCGATGGAGTCGGTACGCGAATATCTGGTGCGCTACGGCGACGATTTGCTGTTGTTGTTCACGCCGCCGTTCGACAAGACCGAGCGCGACCCCGGCTATATCAAAAGTTATCCGCCCGGCATCCGTGAGAACGGCGGGCAATACACCCACGCCGCAATCTGGTCGGTGATTGCCTATGCGCTGCTCGGCGAAGGCGATCAAGCCGCCGAATTGCTGCGCATGCTGAATCCGATCAAGCGCAGCGCCAGCCGAACCGGGGTCTATGCCTATAAAGTCGAGCCCTATGTGCTGGCGGCGGATATTTATTCAGAGGCACCGCACGCCCGCCGCGGCGGCTGGACCTGGTACACCGGCGCGTCCGGTTGGTTTTATCGGGCCGGGTTGGAATCGATCCTGGGTTTACAACTGCGCGGCGATCGTTTGCTGTTCGAGCCGTGTATTCCGAAAGCCTGGCAAGGCTACAGCATGGTCTATCGGCATGGTGCCAGTGTTTATAACATCAGTGTTGAGAATCCGGATGGCGCCACCCGTGGCGTTGCCTGCCTCGAGTTGGACGGCGTAGCGCAAGTGCCTGGCGAAGGCATTGGTTTGCGGGACGACGGAAAACAGCATCGAGTCTTAGTGGTTGTGGGCCTTGCGCAAGTCGTTGCCACCTAGCGGTCAATCTGTTGGTTACCGTACCGACGGTTGATGGGATTAGGGTTATTGTGTTGGTTGAGCGTCGAGAAAACTTAATTCGCGCTTGGATCATGGCTAATTCGGCTATGGTCGACATTTCAGGAGATCAACATGCATAAACAAGCCATGAACGGCCGAGTCGAATCGATAAAGGCCAAAGTGATAGAGATCACCGGTAACACTCGGGACGACAATTTCAGTGAGGATGGCAGTGAGGTGCCGATGCGTGCCGATAAGGATAGGGTCGGCTTTGCCGCTACCCGACGCAATGTGAAGAAAGCCAACAAAAACGATCGTTATTGAATGCCGCTCAGCCAAGACTGGATCGCCAAATTACTATTGAGGGTAATGAGTCCAGATTTCGAACCCATTATTGAAGGAAAACTATATGAATATTATCCGTACTAAATTGATCGGCCTATCAGCGGGCAGCGTTTTGATTTTTTGCGCTGTCAATGCCGAGGCGGCGGAAAGCCATATGGCACTGTCGTTGGAACACGCGCAAACGGCCGCTAAAACCGGCGACGTAAAAACCGTTGCCGATCATGCCGATGCCGCAAAGGGCCATATCAAAATTGTCGATGAGCACCTAAAAGCCGCCGTCACCAGTCTGGATGCCGCGATTGCACACGGGAAACAGGGCCATGCCGATTTAGCGAAAAAATCTGCCGAAGAAGCCGTGGCTCATCTGAAAGCCGCGCAATAGCATCAAGTCTGTTGTCGCGTAAAAACGGCGGATGAATAACCCGCCGTTTTTTTATGTCCCATCGTGTCGAAGCAGGGAACCAGAATAAGCCGGACGCGCAAAACCGCTCGCCCGGTTTCGCTGGTGCTTACGAATATACGACGTTGGATTTACGGCGTCCGGTAAACAATAAACCCAGCACTGCGCTAGTCATCAACCATGCCGAGGCCGGTAAGGGCACGGCCGACGGGCCGTCGCTAGTGGCTTGGGAAGGGCTGATGTCGAACGAATACAAAAAGTGCAAATTGTTAAACGCTCCCGCATCTGCAAACATTAGCAAGGTCGCGTCCGAGCCAAGATTGGCATTGCCAAACGCCGAACTCCAAAGACCGCCGGACAGCATTCCAATTTGAAAATTACTGGAGCCCAATAGCGTACCGGATGATGTACCGGTGTTGACAGTGTAATTGGAGCCGCTGGCGGCAAACGATACCGCGCCGACACCGGTAAATGTGACGACGGGAGTGGCGCTAGCGATGTTAGCCGTGTCTTCGAAAATTCCGAAGGTATCGGACAGTGAGGGAAACGGAAACGATGTCGGGCTGAATGCCAGAAAGTTCGCGTCGCCATCGTTCGGTGCCCAAACACTAGCAGAACTAGCGGTAGACATGGCTAACAGGCAAGCAGCAAGTGAGGTTTTTACGAATGGATTGATTTTCATAGGTTTTTCCAAATAATGTTATGTTAACAAACGGCCATCCCGTGGCCGACTTACCCCCCCAGCCGGGTATCGTTTTGCAATGCCGGCTGCGACAGAGTTTTTTCGACTGTTAATTGCGTAGCCATATACAGTCGTGCTGCCTTTGGACCTATCGCCCGAGCGCATAGGGATACCCGCCAAAAAATCGTTCCGCAGATCAAATTCCAGGCTAGCGTAATGGTTAAAGCTCATGCTCCGGAGTTGGCTAAACCAACCGCGACTGATGCGATTGCCAGATTGTCCGGAGATTGCCGTCTGGTAAGAGCAGCGCTGGCGCTGGCATCGCTATGGGTTTACGAACCGAGTTCAGCAGGCCTTTGCAAGTCAAGCGATTGCGTCGTTTTGGGGTTACGGTCCAGCAAACACAGTAACAGTTTAAGCTTTGCCTACCCGGAGCGTCGGTGCGTTATCCAACATAGGTTGCTTGGTGCTCTTGCCCCATTTTTAGCCCTGCGGGCCAGAGTGGAAATTCGAGTTTTGGATATGGATCGGTTCCGGCTCGGTGGAATCGATCCGTCTGATATCTAGTATTCAGTCTATGTACGCTGGCGCACCGACCCTGTCAGGTTTTGGCGGTATCGTTTGCCACGGGTGAGATCAGAGTATTCCGCCTTGGTCATGGCATTTTGCCTATGGCTGACACCACTGGAGAACCGCATGAACAAAGAACAAGTGAAAGGCCGAGTCGTAGAACTCAAAGGTAAAGCTAAGGAAGCTGTCGGTGTTCTGGTTGACGACAAGTCCTTGCAGGTAGAGGGAAACGTTCAAAAAAACTTAGGCAAGTTGGAAGCCGGATTTGGCGATTTGAAGCAGGAGCTAAAAAACAAGCTGTAAATACATGCGTCATTTTTTCAAGGATAAATGCTGCGGCCATTTGCCGGCATATCCAGATTTTCCATCGGCTATTCGTAGCCTTTAACGGAGAGATACCATGCTCGAAACTATTGCAATTTTATTAGTCATCCTATGGGTACTGGGGTTGGTGTCTTCGTACACACTCGGCGGTTTCATTCATATTTTGTTGGTTCTCGCGCTGATTGCGATTGCTCTGCGTATTATTCAAGGCAGAAGAGTGTTGTGACGGAGAGTGGTGCCTCGGCGACGAGACTTCCGTAAGGTCGCCGCAGGGCATTCGCGGTTAGATCGATCGATTAACAGTTAGGGGAACTGGGTTGATTGAAGCGCTTCATCAACCTGGTTACCGGTAACGCGGAATATAAGGTATGAAGCATCAACATCAGGTCGATTACGTTTCTAAGCCGAGTAGGTTCTGCCGTTCCTGAATCCGTAATCGTCTTGCGTGGTTCGCGCGGCGGGCATTTGCTGAGTTCGCCGGTTATGAATCCGATACTACCCGCCAGTATCAAACTGGCTGGAGACACCATTTTTCTGCGTATACTCCCGATCAATTCCAGTTTGCAGGTCGTGACCGCCCGTTGCCGATTAAGCACGCGCCGTTCCGCGTCGCGGATTTGTGTATGCAAACAATGGGATGTGCCTTTGTGTCCGAGCTTCACCGGCGTCATCCTCGCCTCCGGTTTGAAGGCGGCTTTAACGGTGTTTTCAAACTACGCTGCAGGGCCGGGAATTGAAGATAACGGCTTTGGCGACGGATCAGGCTGCAAAGCACGAGTGCCGACAGCAAGTTGATGGCTACCGCAATCAATATCGCGGTGCCGACCGCCAGCCCGTACTCGGCCAGCCAATGTACTCCGGCCGCAAGCAGAGCCAGCCAAGCGGCGCTGAGCAATAAAGCGAGCATGATTCCAGCGACGATTATGGTCACTAAACTTTGGCCGGCCCGGCGCGTTTCTAACGCGGCGAGCCGAAAGCGATCCTGGCCTAAACCATACAATTGATCCCATAGGGCCTGGATATCCGCCAGCACTCCGGCCTCGCTAGCCTGCTCGGCAGGTGCGGTGGAGGACACGGAACCATGGTTTTGCTTTACGGAGTTCGAGCTCACTTGGCTTGAGGCCTAACGACTGCTCAATAGTCGGCTGAGTAAAAATCCGGCCGCAACCGCAATGCCCAACGATGTGACCGGGTTATCGCGAATATAGCCTTGGCAGTTTTTCACGAGGCGTTGCTCGGCGGTTTTAAATTGTTCGCTTTTTTGATCCAGCGTATCCGCCGCTTGATGAGATGCGCTGGCGATTTTATCCACGGCTTCGTGGACGTAATTGGATGCTTTATCGATTGTTTCCATCTGGTTTTATCCTCTTATTTAAGGCGCATATCGTTTTTTACCGAGGTTACGCCCTTTACATTGCGGGCAATTTCCACTGCCCTGTTGATGTCGGCTTGGGAACTGACGAAACCGCTTAATTGCACTATCCCCTTGAACGTCTCGACATTGATTTGACCGGATCTCAGATTGGGCTCATCGAACAACATCGCTTTCACCTTGGTGGTGATGACGCTGTCGTCAATGTATTCGCCGGTGCCTTCGTGCCTATTCGTCGAAGCGCAACCGGCCGAAACCAGTAATGTCAGGGCCACAAGGAATGCGGAAAATAATTTAGTCAGGCTTTTCATGGGTATGTCTCCGGAATTGGAACGTAAAGACACTATTCGATGGCCGCTTAGCGCTCGTCGCTATGCAACTCACTGAACGCGTCCCGCTTGAGCTGGATTGGGGTTCTGAGACCTTGAGATCACTTTAACGGGTTATTCCGGAATCAGTCGGTGCGCTAGCGTACATAAAGTACCAAGCCGGTAATGCCGCGACGTCTGTGTTGAGGAAGTAATGGGTGTTTGCTTAGAAACTGGAGGTCAGTGTGCTTATGTGCGTTACCGTACCGACAGTCTATCTCTGTTGCGAATAAGCTACTTGACAGCTTTTTTACAACAGATCGTCGAGAAAGTTAAGCGAGTCGGGATGGCTGGTCTGATCGGCGACGCCATTTACGTGTTCCCATTTTTTACTTAAAGGAAAGATTATGCTGAATAAACACTTACTGCCTTTCGCCTCTTTAGTCGGCATGGCAATGGTGCCGCAGGTGCGCGCCGCGGATCAATATCAAGATAACCGCTGGTATGTTGCGCCGTTTGCAACCTTTATCAACAGCGGTGGCGACAGGCGTGCGAGCGACGGTTGGGGGGGCGGTGTCGGCGTCGGTAAAATCATCGATCAGCATTTTAACGTCGAGATAAAAGGTTTTTATCAAGGCTTTGGCGGCGATAACGGTCCGTGGGATCTGGCCGGCGGGGGTGCCGATGTACAGTACTATTTGTTCCGCGATAAATTCTCGCCTTATGCGGTGGTGGGTTTGGGCGGCATGAACACCTGCGCCTCCGCCAACTGCGGTATCGGTTTTATCGGCGAGGCCGGTATCGGCGCCAGTTATGAGGTTAACGACAATTTGCTGATACGCAGCGATGTGCGTTACCGCTACAACAATAATTTGAACGCCCATGTTCAAGCCGGCACCGACGAATTTCACGACATGACCGTCAATTTAGGCGTGGTGATTCCGTTTGGCGATAAACCCAAATACGCGGCGAAGACTGACACCCGCGCCGCGCCAGTGCCGTTCGCGGTGGCGCCCAAACCCGATTGCAGCACGTTGGATTCCGATGGCGACGGCGTCAACGATTGTCTGGACAAATGCCCGGGGACTATCAAAGGCGCCACGGTCGACATCAAAGGTTGCGCGGTTCGGTTGATACTGAAAGGGCAGCATTTTAAATACGATTCCGCCGAACTCGGCGAAAACGCCAAACAACTGCTGGACGGCGTAGCCAGGGATTTGATCGCGTTTCCGCAGAAAAATGAAATTGAAGTGCAAGGCCATGCCAGTAGCGAAGGTAGTGATTCCTACAATATGAAACTGTCGCAAAGGCGGGCGCATTCGGTTGTTGAATACCTGAAGGCAAAAGGTGTTACCAACCGATTATCCGCAAAGGGCTATGGCGAAACCCGGCCAGTCGGCGACAATGCAACCGAAGCCGGTAAATCCGAAAACCGGCGGGTCGAGTTGATCTGGATCGAAGAGTGATTACCACTTACCTGCTGAAAATCTTGGAAACGGAGCGCGAGCGAAGTGAAGATTTTTAGTTCGAGATAGCCGTAGCGCCGGCCGGATATTCGCAGCGAAGCGCAGAAAACCTGCAAGGCGTCGTGAAACGGCGTCAAATCATGCGAGAGCCAATGTTTCGATCCGCTTGTTGGGTCGAACGATGTGATGTGCACGAACCGGAGCCGCCGAAGGCGTGAGCGGTCGGGGCGATTTTGCTGACTTTTCCGGGATTCTGCTGGGAAAAATCGGCAAAAAGAAAGCGCGCTATCCCTGCCTGTGGCGCCCCCACCGTTCATCGACGCACGTTACCTTGGCTCAACAGAGCTTAGGTTCTCCCTGCTCGGCGCTAAGACCTTTAGCGCGCCAGTGTAGTAAAAATCTAGTACTGCAAGATGGATACGACATTGATATTGGTCTCGCTGTAGTAGAACTTTAAAATTGCGAGATTTACAAGTTGTTGATTTTATTTTCTAATAAAAGGCGCTAATTGACTGGGAGTAAGTGTCGTGGGTTCTGATGCCTCGGCCCCAACCAATATTTTCAATGACTTACTCGATTTTTTACTGCGCTCTATATTTGAAGTGTCGTATTTCTCTAAACAAGATTTTGCGTTGCCAACACGGGGTTTAAGGTGTTCGCTTGATAGATGCGCATACCTTGCCATATTCAGTTAGCCCATCCTCCCCGTTTTTGCACGACATTTAGCGGTACGGCTTCCGGTTTGAACGGGCTTGCTTAAGTATGACGTATATCGTTCATCTCAATTTCCGTTGATAGCTTGAGTTTCTGAATTGATCAAATCCCGTCTTAATTCCAGATGAAATCAGTGTTCGAATTTGCCGAGCGGTGTCTGTTCGACGCCGATATCGAGCGAAAACTTGCCTTTACCTTCCAGGCCCGCCAACTATTGGCGGAAAATCGGCTGTCGTTTGCGCCGGTCGGCGAGGCATTGCCGATCGCTGCTACGGTCTTCCCCGCAAAACCTGAATTATTGATGCCGCGGGACATGCCGAAACGGCGCTTGGATACCGACGAAGGCAAGGCGGCTTTTTTCCATGCCTTGGCTCATATCGAATTCGTCGCAATCTATCTGGCCTGGGACATTATCTACCGCTTTCGCGGCTTGCCCGACGATTTTTACCGCGATTGGTTACTGATTGCCGATGAGGAGGCGCAACATTTCCAACTCATCCGCAACCGGCTAAGGCAATTGGGCTGCGATTACGGCGATCTGCCGGCGCACGGAGGCTTGTGGTCTCATGCGGAAGATACGGCAGAAGATATTTTAGCCCGATTGGCGATCGTGCCGCGTTGTATGGAGGCGCGCGGATTGGACGTGACGCCGGGCATGCGCGACAAGCTGGCGGCGATGGGCGATGCGGACGGCGCTGCCATATTGGAGCGGGTATATACCGACGAAATCGGCCATGTCGAGCGCGGTTCGTATTGGTTCAAGAGCCTGGCCTGGCAGCAGGGACTGCCCCCCGAGCAGCATTATAAGGATTTGATTTTGGGTTATTACAAGGGGAAACCCAAAGGGCCATTTAACCGAGAAGTGCGTATAATCGCCGGTTTCTCGGATAACGAACTCGACTGGCTGGAGGAAAGGGCGCATGAATAACAAACCGGTTTTTGATTACCCGCTGTTTGCAATGGGCTTTCGCGCTTTTTTTGCGCTAGCGGGTTTATCGGCGCTGGCTTTGATTGCACTATGGAATTCGATGTCCAAAGGCGCCTTGCATATCGACAATTACTTCGCCGGTAGCCTGTGGCATGCGCATGAGATGTTGTTGGGTTACACCGCGGCGGTGATAGCCGGTTTTTTGCTGACCGCCGTCAGAAACTGGACCGGTTTGCAAACCGTCAACCCGGACCAATTGGCCTCATTGAGTTTTTTATGGACATACGGCCGGGTATTGCCGTTTTATTCGGGTTTGCTGCCGGACGGATTGATCGCCGTGGTCGATATGCTGTTCCTGCCGGCGGTGGCTTATTTCTTGGTCCGGCCCTTGCTGAAGACGGGCAATTTCAAAAATCTGGTTTTTATCGCTTTATTGCTGTTGCTGACGCTCGGTAACGGCTTGATGCACGCTCAGATTTTGGGTGTGTCGGCAACCAGCGCCGGCTTGGGGTTGACGCTGGTAGTTGCGGTAGTGGTGGCGATGATTTTGGTAATCGCCGGCCGGGTATTTCCGTTTTTTACCGAACGCGGATTGTCAGGTGTGATTTGCATCCGCAATCCTGCTTTGGACTTGGCTGCGGTCGCTGCCGGCGTGGCGGTTTTTGGGTTGCTGATGTTTGACGTCTCCGGTGCGGTGTTGGCGGTCGCGGCAATTGCGGCTCTGGTTATCAATGTGTTGCGGGTGTCCGCTTGGTACAACGCGCGGATCTGGTACGTGCCGTTGTTATGGGTGTTATACATCGGTTACGGTTGGTTAATACTCGGATTCGGCTTGGTGGCATTGTCGGCATTTGCCTGGGTTCAACCGGTATTGGCACTGCATGCCTTTACGGTCGGCGGTATCGGCGTATTGACACTGGGGATGATGGCAAGGGTGGCGTTGGGGCATACCGGGCGGGCGCTGAAGGCCTCGAATGTAGTGGCGATTGCGTTTTTACTGTTGAATATCGCGACGCTGTTCAGGGTAATGTTTCCGGCGTTGCTGCCGGCGTGGTACGGCGGCTTTGTCATGATTTCCAGCTACAGCTGGTTGGCGGCGTTTTCGTTATTCGCTTTTTATTATGCGCCGATACTGATATCGCCGCGGATCGACGGTCAACCCGGCTGACAGGCAATAAAAAAGGCGGCTGAAAGCCGCCTTTTTTGTGGTCGGGGAGTTACTGGGCGCTGTAGTGCGTCTCGATGTAGCGTTCGACTAGTGCTTGGAATTCCTCGGCAATATGGTCGCCCTTTAAGGTCACGGTCTTGACGCCGTCTTCGAATACCGGCGCGACAGGCGACTCCCCGCTACCCGGCAAGCTGATGCCAATGTTGGCGTTCTTACTTTCGCCGGGGCCGTTGACGACGCAGCCCATTACTGCGACTTCCATATTTTCCACGCCTTTGTATTTGTCTTTCCAGATTGGCATTTGATCGCGCAGGAAAGCTTGGATATCCTGGGCTAGGCGTTGGAAATAATCACTGGTGGTACGGCCGCAACCCGGGCAGGCGATGACCATTGGCGTGAACGAACGAAAGCCCATGGTTTGCAAAATTTCCTGAGCGACGATAACCTCCTTCGTACGTGAGGCGCCGGGCTCTGGTGTTAGGGAGACGCGGATGGTGTCGCCGATGCCTTGCTGCATCAATACGCCCAAAGCGGCGGCGGAGGCGACGATGCCTTTGGAGCCCATACCGGCTTCAGTCAAGCCTAAATGCAGGGGGTAGTCGCAACGACTGGAGATGTCTTGGTAGATACTGATCAACTCCTGCACGTTGCTGATTTTGCAAGACAGCACGATTTTGTCCTTGCCCAGTCCAAGTTCGACGGCTTTGGCGGCGCTTTCCAGTGCCGACAGAATGATCGCTTCCCGAGTAATGGCAGGAAGCTCTTTGGGTTGTGCTAGCTGGCGATTTTCGTCCAGCAAGCGGGTCAATACCGCTTGGTCCAAGCTGCCGCCGTTAACGCCGATCCGGACCGGTTTGTTATAGCGAATCGCAAATTCGATCATTTGCTGGAATTGCGGATCGCGAGCTTTGCCTTTGCCGACGTTGCCAGGGTTGATGCGGTACTTGGCAAGGGCTTGAGCGCAGTCCGGGTACTTTTCCAACAGTTTGTGGCCGTTAAAGTGAAAGTCGCCAACAATCGGTACTGAAAAGCCTTTTTGTTCCAGTTGGTTGACGATTTCCGGAACGGCTTTGGCGGCTTCTTCGGTATTGACTGTGACTCTGACGATTTCCGAGCCGGCGGTCGCTAGTTCCATGATTTGTTGAACGCTTCCTGCAACATCAGCTGTATCGGTGTTGGTCATGGATTGAACTACGATCGGCGCGCCGCCGCCGACTTTAACGTTACCTACCAAAACCTGTTGGGTGTGTTTTCTGGGGCTAATCGACATAGAATTGTGTTTTCAGGAACTCGAGTTGTTTAAAAATACCAAGTAATTCACTTAGGATTAAAATTATACCTCCATAGCCACGGGACGGAAAAATTTTGCGGATAAATTACTTCTCTGATGTGCACTTAGAGTTTGGCGACCAAAGTTTGCCCGACACCGATGCCGATATCGTAGTCGCTGCCGGCGACATCGGTGTTTTCAGTCAAGGCGTGGAATGGTTGAAGGCAATAGGCAAGCCGGTAATTTACGTTGCCGGTAATCATGAGTTTTACGGCTACGAGTATCGGCAAACGCTGGAGATGCTGCGGGAGCAGTGTGCCAACACCCAAATTCGGTTTCTGGAAAAGGGGCAGTTCGTGTTTCAGGGGGTGCGTTTTTTAGGGTGCACCCTGTGGAGCGATTTGTTCGTCGACGGTTTGGACAAGGCCGAGGCGCTTGGTCGATCGTTGAACGATTTTCGTAAGATTCTGTTCGGCCACCAAGCGTTTCGGCCGGAGCAATTCGTCGAATTGCACCGGGAATCGCGGCTTTGGCTGGAACAGCGGCTGGCTGATCCTTATCCCGGAAGAACAGTGGTAGTGACTCACCATGCGCCGACCGAATGGAGTTGGATCGATTCGCCGAACGTGATCAAAAAAATCGCCTATTGCAACGACCTGAAGCCGCTGTTCCACGAGTACGAAATTGCCGCCTGGTTTCACGGGCATGTGCACAATTTGGGCGACTACCGGATCGCCGACGCCCGGATTTTGAGCAATACCCGCGGGTATTTGGGGCGGAAAACCGTCGCCGGTTTCGACATCAATAAGGTCGTGGAAATTTGATTCCGGTAATCATTTTTCAGACGGTTTGGCAAGCGGCTTTTCCTGGCTTGCGGCTCGGGATTTATCGTTGAGAAAGCCGATAACTTGTGATGTAATGGCAAGGTTTTAAGTTTTCAACTGCTCTCGAGGAATGCTGTGTCCAAGGGGGCTTTTTGCTGAAATTTGTCTGGAGAGCAGGCGTATTAACTATGCAATTTACACTAAAGAAAGGTTTGGATTTGCCCATTACGGGTAAGCCCGAACAGCAAATAAGCGAGGGTAACGCCGTCAAATCGGTCGCGCTGTTGGGCGCCGATTACGTCGGGCTGAAGCCGAAAATGCTGGTCGCGGAAGGGGACAAGGTGAAAGTGGGCCAAGCTCTGTTCGTGGATAAGCAAAATCCCAGCGTAAATTTCACTTCGCCCGGGGCGGGCGTCGTCAAAGCCATCAACCGTGGTGATCGGCGGGTGCTGCAATCTGTGGTGATCGAGTTGAAAGGCGACCAGCACGAAAAGTTCAGCAAGTATGCCGAGTCCGAGTTGGCCGGATTGTCTGCCGAACAAATCAAGCAGAATTTGCAAGCATCAGGCTTGTGGACGTCGTTCGTGACTCGTCCTTACGGTAAAGTCCCGGCGGCCGATTCGACGCCGAGTTCTATCTTCGTCACCGCAATCGATACCCGTCCTTTAGCAGCCGATCCGGCGGTAGTGATAGCCGACAGAGCCGGCGATTTCGCCAACGGTTTGACCGTGATTTCGAAACTGGCCGGCAAGACCTATTTGTGTAAAGCCGCCGGCGCCAACATTTCTGCAGTTGCCGGCGTGCAGACCGCTGAGTTTGCCGGCCCGCATCCCGCCGGTTTGCCCAGCACGCACATCCATTTCATCGACCCGGTCAATGTCCACAAATTCGTGTGGCACATCGATTATCAGGCTGTGATTGCTATCGGTGCTCTGTTCACTACTGGTCAGCTGAACGTCGAGCGCGTTGTGTCTCTGGCCGGTCCGACCGTTAAAAAGCCCCGCTTGGTCAAGACCCGAGTTGGCGCTAACTTGTTGGAGCTGGCGGCTGGCGAGTTGGAAGACGGCGAGAATCGCGTCATTTCCGGTTCCGTGCTTTACGGGCACGAAGCTGCGGGGCCGTTTGCCTATCTGAGTACTTATGCACTGCAGGTTTCCGCACTGAAAGAAGGCCGCGACCGCGAATTTTTTGGTTGGATCGTGCCGGGCAAAGACAAATATTCGGCTTTGAACGTCTATGTCTCATCCAAAGATCGTGAATCGGGACGCCTGTTTCCACTGACTACCGATAAAAACGGTAGTAACCGGGCCATTGTCCCGGTCGGAATTTACGAATCCGTCATGCCTCTGGATATTCTGCCGACACCGTTGTTGAAAGCGATTGTCGTCGGCGATACCGATACTGCGCAAGCCCTGGGCTGTTTGGAATTGAACGAGGAAGACGTCTCCCTGTTCACTTTCGTCGATCCCGGTAAACACGATTTTGCGCCGGTGCTCAGAGCAAATTTAACCAAAATCGAGAAGGAAGGATAAATGTCGGCTAGAGACTTATTAGATAGCATAGAGCCGCATTTTACAAAAGGCGGCAAATTCGAAAAGTATTACGGCCTGTACGAGATGGTCGATACTTTCATGTATACCCCGTCCGATGTAACGCGCGGTACTACTCATGTCCGGGACGGTAACGACCTGAAGCGGACCATGACTTTCGTCGTCATCGCCACGGCATTCTGCATTTTGATGGCTTGGTATAACACCGGCTTTCAAGCCAATCTGGCGATGCAGAAAATCGGCGCAACCGATATCGACGGCTGGCGTAGCATTCCGATGGCCTTGTTCGGCTACAACCCTTACAACCCGTTTTCGTGCCTGGTGCACGGTATGTTGTATTTCTTCCCGGTCTATATCGTCACGTTGGCGGTTGGGGGCTTCTGGGAAGTGTTGTTCGCCACCGTACGTAAACACGAAGTCAACGAAGGCTTCCTGGTCTCGTCAATGCTGTATACCTTGATCCTGCCGGCCAGTATTCCGCTGTGGCAAGTGGCCTTGGGCATTTCGTTCGGTATCGTGTTGGGTAAAGAGGTATTCGGCGGTACCGGTAAAAACTTCCTGAATCCGGCACTTACCGGCCGTGCTTTCCTGTTTTTCGCCTATCCTGCTTCAATCTCCGGCGATTCGGTCTGGGTTGCGGTTGACGGCTATAGTGGTGCGACAGCATTGTCTCTGGCTTCGGCCGGCGGATTGGACGCCATCACCGGTAGCTTCGGTTGGTTTCAGTCTTTCCTGGGCTTCATCCCCGGATCGATGGGCGAAACGTCGACTCTGGCTTGTCTGCTGGGTGCTGCGTTCCTGTTGTATACCCGCGTCGCTTCTTACCGCATCATGGGTGGCGTCATGATCGGCATGATCGGCATGTCGACCTTGTTGAACGTGATCGGCAGCGACACCAACCCGATGTTCGCGATTCCCTGGTACTGGCACATGGTATTGGGCGGTTTTGCCTTCGGTACCGTTTATATGGCTACTGATCCGGTTTCTGCAGCCAATACCGATATCGGTCGCTGGATCTACGGCGTGCTGATCGGCGTCATGATCATCATTATCCGCGTAATCAACCCGGCCTTTCCGGAAGGCGTCATGCTGGCGATTCTGTTCTCCAATATGTTCGCACCATTGATTGATTATTTTGTGATTCAAGCGAATATCAGAAGAAGGATCAAACGTCATGCCTAATGCCGAAAACAAGACCAATAACTTTAACGAGCAGTTGTGTAAGTACTACGCGCAGTTCCGGGTTTATGCCGACCGCATCCTGGCATTAAGCAACGATAGTCTGGAAAAAACGGTTAACGTCGCGCTGGCGCTGTGTTTGGTCTGCGCGGTTCTGGTATCGATAGCCACCGTGGCGTTGCGGCCTTTGCAGTCCCATAACAAGGCCCTGGACATGAAGAAGAATATTCTGGATGTTGCAGGCTTGCTGGAAGACGGTACCGATATCGACCAAGCTTTCAGAGAACGGATCGAAGCTAAATTGGTCGACATTGCGACCGGCGAATACGTGGACGGTAACGTCGAAGAATACGACCAACGCAAAGCTGCCAAGGATCCTGCGCAAAACGAAGTGATTCCGCCGGAAAAAGACATCGCCAGCATCCGTACCAAAGCGAAGTTGGCTAAGGTATTCCTGGTCAAGAACGGCGATAAGTTGCAATCCATTATTTTGCCGATCAACGGTTACGGTTTGTGGTCGACCATGTACGGTTTCCTCGCTTTGGATGCCGACGGCCAAACCGTGCAAAGCATCAACCTGTACGACCAAGGCGAAACTCCGGGTCTGGGCGGCGAAGTGGTCAACCCGAACTGGCGTGCGCTGTGGAAAGGCAAGAAAGTTTACGGTGACAGTGGCGAAGTGGCTTTGACCTTGGTTAAAGGCACGGTCGACAATAGCCGTCCGGATGCTGCGACCAAGGTCGACGGTTTGGCCGGTGCGACTTTGACCAGCCGCGGCGTCAGCAATCTGATCCTGTACTGGATGGGGCCGGAAGGTTTTGCGCCTTACCTGAACAAAATCAAAGCAAACGGTTAGGAGTCGTCATGGACAAAGAAACCAAAAAAGTATTATTTGAACCGTTGGTCGATAACAACCCCATCACTTTGCAGGTGTTGGGGGTTTGCTCGGCGTTGGCGGTGACCTCGCAAATGTCGACCTCGTTGATCATGGCGTTGGCTCTGACTTCGGTTACAGCCTGCTCCAGTGCGGCGATTAGTGCCGTGCGCCAGCACACGCCGAGCAGCATCCGGATTATCGTGCAGATGATTATCATCGCTTCGCTGGTAATCGTGGTCGACCAGTTGCTGAAAGCCTTCGCGTTCGATGTCAGCAAAAAACTGTCGGTATTCGTCGGTTTGATCATCACCAACTGTATCGTGATGGGTCGCGCCGAAGCGTACGCGATGAAAAATCCGCCGCTGCAAAGCTTTATCGATGGTATCGGCAACGGCGCCGGCTACAGCTTGATTCTGATTCTGGTGGCGCTGGTGCGCGAAACTCTAGGATCGGGCAAGTTGTTGGGCATCGAAATTCTGCCGCTGGTCAAAGACGGCGGCTGGTACGTGCCGAACGGCTTGATGCTGTTGCCGCCCAGCGCTTTCTTCGTTATCGGCTTGATTATTTGGGCCTTCCGTACCTGGAAACCCAAACAAGTCGAACACAATGAGTTCAAAATCATGGCTATTGCTCACGGTGAAGGAGGGCATCACTAATGGACGCCTATATCGCATTATTTGTTAAAGCGGTTTTCATTGAAAACCTGGCTCTGTCGTTCTTCCTGGGCATGTGTACCTTCTTGGCCGTGTCCAAGAAGATAGCCACCGCCATGGGTTTGGGCATTGCGGTAATGGTCGTGCAAACCTTGACCGTACCGGCCAACCAGTTCATCTATCAAACTTTGTTGAAAGAAGATGCCTTGGCTTGGCTGGGTATCACCGGCGTGGATTTGAGCTTTTTGAGCTTGCTGAGCTGTATCGGTATGATCGCCGCGATCGTGCAAATTCTGGAAATGTTCCTGGATAAGTTCGTACCGGCTTTGTACAACGCGCTGGGTATCTTCCTGCCTTTGATTACCGTTAACTGCGCTATTCTGGCCGGTAGTTTGTTCATGATCGAACGCGACTACAATTTCGGCGAGAGTGTGGTTTACGGTATCGGTTCCGGTTTTGGTTGGGCGTTGGCTATCACTTTGATGGCCGGTGTTCGCGAGAAACTGAAATACAGCGATGTGCCTGCCGCGCTGCAAGGCCTGGGCATCACCTTCATCACAGCAGGCTTGATGTCCTTGGGCTTCATGGCTTTCTCTGGAATTCAATTGTAAAAGGGTATCGTAATGCTAGAAATTGCATTAGGTGTTATTTTCTTCACGGCTATCGTGATTGCGCTGGTGTTCCTGATCATCGGCGCGAAAAACAAACTGGTGGCCGCCGGGGATGTGGAAATTCTGATCAACAACGAGAAGAAGATTCACGTGCCGGCCGGTTCAAAATTATTGAATGCGTTGTCCGACAACCAGTTATTCGTATCGTCGGCTTGTGGCGGTGGCGGTTCTTGTGGTCAGTGCAAAGTAAAAGTGCATAGCGGCGGTGGCGATATTCTGCCAACTGAGTTGTCGCACATCACCAAGCGTGAAGCGGCCCACGGCGAGCGCCTGGCTTGTCAGGTCGCGGTGAAAACCAATATGGCGGTCGAGGTCGAAGACAGCGTATTCGGCGTCAAAAAGTGGCTTTGCACCGTCAAATCTAACGACAACGTCGCGACCTTCATTAAGGAACTGGTATTGCAATTGCCGGAAGGCGAAGCGATCAACTATCGCGCCGGCGGTTACATTCAAATCGAGTGTCCGCCACACGTTTCCAAATATGCGGATATGGATGTTGCTGACGAGTACCGGCCGGATTGGGATAAATTCAATCTGTGGCGCTATGTGTCGGATGTAAAAGAACCGACTTTGCGCGCCTACTCGATGGCTTCCTATCCGGAAGAGAAAGAAATTATGCTGAACGTGCGTATCGCCACGCCGCCGCCAAGTGCGCCGGAAGGCGTGCCGCCCGGCATCATGTCTTCGTTCATCTTCAACCTGAAACCGGGCGACCAAGTTTGGGTATCGGGTCCGTACGGCGAATTTTTCGCCAAAGATACCGACGCCGAAATGGTCTTCGTCGGCGGCGGTGCCGGTATGGCGCCAATGCGTTCGCATATTTTCGATCAATTGCGCAGATTGAAGTCGAAACGCAAAATTACTTTCTGGTACGGTGCGCGTAGCAAACGCGAAATGTTCTACGTTGAAGATTTCGACATGCTGCAAGCCGAGAACGAAAACTTCAAATGGCACGTGGCATTGTCCGATCCGCTTCCGGAAGACAATTGGAAAGGCTATACCGGCTTCATCCACAACGTTCTGTACGAAGAGTTCTTGAAAAACCATCCGGCCCCGGAAGACTGTGAGTATTACATGTGCGGTCCACCGATCATGAACTCCTCGGTGATCAATATGCTGGTGGCTAACGGCGTCGACAGAGAAAACATTTTCTTGGACGACTTCGGCGGCTAACCGCAGCTTGATCGGGTAGACAAAAACGGGGGGCGATTAGGGTCGTCCCTCGTTTTTTCGTTTCTAAGGCTTATATAACTGGACAATCGATATGGGTTATTTTCTTGCGACGTTTTTATTCATGCTGGTCGTGATCGCTATCATGGCGGTTGGGGTCATTTTCGGCCGAAACGCGATCAAAGGTTCCTGCGGCGGGACAGGTAACTGTATTTGTACCGAGAAGTGCGATAAAAGAAAGAAGTTTGAGGCTCAACAAGCGCAAGCGGCCCCCGCCGAACATTCTTGAACGGCGATGCGATTAGCAAAAGCTGGAAGCCCCGGTCAAGGCGAGATAACCTTGCGGAAAGTCAAATTGATTCGGCCGCTGTCAAGTCCGGAATCCGGCGGTAAGCTATGCTGCCAATCGCGTTGAAATTCGGGATGCATAATCAGCAATGCACCGTCGGCCAATTTAACCTCGCCTTGCTGATCGAGTTTTTTATGGCGAAACGCAAAGTTGCGCGCCGTACCGAACGTTAAAGAGGCGATAAAGGGTCGCTCTCCCAGTTCCGGCTCGTCGTCGGCGTGCCAGCCCACGTAATCGTTGCCGTCGCGGTAGAGGTTGGCCAATACCGAATTAAACGAAATATTCAGATAAGCTTCGACTCGTTGCCTGATCTCGACTAGAAGCGGCGTCCATGCTCGGGTTTCCAACAGATTGTAACGGTAACTGTAACGAATGCCCGAGTCGGCATGCCAGGTTTGTAAGCGCGGTAGCGCAAAACGGCGTCCGCCGACGGTGTAGACGTTGACCGGCCAATCGTGGTCGAGCATGAAACGCCGGTAAATCTCCTCGCATTCAGCCTTTGCGTAAAACCGCTCGATAATTTGCAGACTGCCGTTCGCATCCATAACAGGCTATGCCTGATATTGCCGAATATAACTCGCCAATACGCTATCCATCGTTGCTACGTGTACGGCGAACCATCCCGGCAAGCGCTCCCGGACAAAGGCACGGCCGAACCCGACTAGTCCCTTATCGACTCTGGCTTGAAATTGTTTGAATTCGGACAATACTCGTTGATGTTCGCTTTTGTGTTCGCTTTCCGCCGGAAATCCGCATTGTGCCATCAATTGGTTTTCGCGTTCGAAGTGTGCCACTACGTGTTCGTGTAACAGCCGAAACAGTTGTGCAAACTCGGGGTTGTCTGCCTTTTCCAATTGATTGACAAGCTGAATAAATTCGACGTGATCGTCGTCGATCACGTCGTTTCCGGTTGCGGAAATCGTAGCTTCATCGATTAATGTCATTGTTGATTGTCCGAAGCGAAATATCAGCCTTTGTCTGAAAAAGGCTTGAGTTAGATTAGCAGTAATGATGCCAATGCTGAACATGCCGTAGCGCTGTCCTTGTCGTAATCGGAGGCATGTCAAGACCGCTATAGAGCGATATTTATTCGCCTCAAACAGTAGGGTAGGCCAATCGGTTGGAAAAGTAAAAATAGGATGGTTGGCGTACAATCCACCTAGGTAAGTAGAGTTTGCCTAGGCGGATTGTCGGAGGAAAATGTGGAAACGAACCGAGTTGGATTGGTTGGTTCGATCAGTAAACGTCTCTGACGTAACGTTTGTCTTTCTTCAGGCCGTTAACGTATTCAACAGCTTCAACCAAGCTCATTTTGCCGTGCTCGCGAATGACGTCGTGCAAGGCTTGATCGACATCCTTTGCCATCCGGTAAGCGTCGCCACAAACGAAAAAATAGCCGCCCTGTTCCAACCAAGCGAACAATTCGGCGCCGTGTTGTTTCATCCGGTCTTGAACATAGATTTTCTCGGCTTGATCACGGGAGAAGGCCAGATCGAGCTTGGTCAACAGGCCACTGGCTTGCATCGCTTCGATTTCGTCGCGGTAAATATAATCGGTCGAGGCGTTGCGGTCGCCGAAGAACAGCCAGTTTTTGCCGCTGGCATTGCGGGCTTGGCGTTCTTGCAGGAAGGCTCTGAATGGTGCGATACCGGTACCGGGGCCGACCATGACCATAGGCAGGCTATCGTCGCTCGGAACCCGGAAGTTATTGTTCGGCGTAAAGAAAATTTTAACGTCGCTGTTGCTGTCGGCTAGGTCGGCCAGATAGGTCGAGCAGACACCCTTGTGATGGCGGCCGTGAGCGTCGTAACGCACGCTGGCCACGGTCAGATGCACGGTGTCCGGAGTCAGTTTGCTGCTGGAAGAGATCGAATAGGCCCGATGTTGAAGCGGTTTTAATAGGCCTAGAAATTCGGCGGCGGAAAATTCGACGGCCGGAAATTGCAATAATAGGTCGAGCGTATCGCGGCCCCACAAATAATCGGATATTTTCTCTTTGTCGCCGGCCTGCAGGATGCCGTTAAGTTCCTGGTCGCCGGAACGCTTCGCGATTTCCTCGACGAATTCTTTGCTTGGAGTTTTGATTTCGAAATGGGTCCGCAGCGCCTCCGATAGTGTCATCAATTCGCCGTTGACCGGCTCGTCTTCGCCGCCGGTGCAGCCCAGGGCTTTGACGATATCGGCAACCAATTGCGGGCAATTGCTAGGTATGACGCACATCGCGTCACCGGCTTCGTAACTGAGTCCGGAACCGGCGATGGAGATTTCGTAATGGCGGGTTTCCTTGGACGAGTTTTCGGCTGTCAGCAAGCGGTTGACCATTAATTTGGCCGGGAACGGATTCTTGCGGTTATAAGCCGGTTTGGCTGCGGCGCGATTATCGGTATCCAGCACGGCGACGGTGGCGGCGCCTTCGGCCATCAAGGGTATTACTTCGCTGAGCCACTGCTCGGCGGGGGCCTCGAAATCGACGTCGCAATCGACCCGGTCGAACAAGCGTTGCGCGCCTAATGCCCCTAAGCGCTCGTCCCAATCCTTGCCGGCTTGGCAGAACAAGTCGTAGCTGGTGTCGCCCAACGCCAAGATAGAATATTTGATGTTTTCCAAACGGGGGGCGGACTCTGCTTTGGCGGCTTCCCAGAGCATTTCGGCGTTATCCGGCATCGCACCTTCGCCATAGGTACTGGTTATGATGAGCAGATATTCCATTTTGGCCAACTGGCCGATATCGATTTCGTCCATGCCTTTGACTACCGGTACCAAACCGTGGCTTTTGGCGCGGTTGGCGGCGTCATGAGCTACACCCTCGGAATTGCCGGTCTGGCTGCCGAACAAAATATGTAAGGTTCTGCTATTGCTCTGGTTGCTGCTATTCGAGTTTTGCACCATATGGCTATGCATGCCGGCAAAAAATCCGCTGAGCCAGGCACGTTGAATATCGGAATAAGGCGCGTTTTCGGGGATAAAAGGTGATTTCATTTCTTTACCAACTTTGGGCCGCACTACGGCGGCCCGTTAAACTATTAATCCAGTTTGGCCGGGTGTTTAATTCATAGCGCGGATGCGCTGTAACCCGACCGGCCAAGGTTATGCGGCTTCAGTTTCCAGCATTTCCTTGACGATGCTCAGGCTTTCCAGGCTGGCCAAATTCTTGTCGATGGTTGGCACGCCCGCCAGCGCTTGGCGGTTGAAGCGGTCCTGCTCGATAATCCAGGCGGTGGAGCCTATTGAATAAATGCTTTGGACGTCGCGCAGTTTCAACGTGGTCTTATAGTCGTTCAAGCGCTTTTCCGCCATCAGCGTCGCCAATTGTTGATCGTCGTATTGGCTGTAGGCCTCGCGAATGTTTTTCACCAAGGCGTCTTGCAATTTGCGTGGACGCTCCATCAATAGTTTCTCCGCGTATTTATCGATCAAGCTTTGGGTCAAAGGCATATTGGCTTTGATCAGCTGGTCGCGAGCGATTTGCTGGGCCTTGTCAACCACCGCATAGCTGTTGATCAGTTTCAGCGTCAACTCGCTGTCGGTTTCGCCGTAGCCGGGTATGGCGCCGTTGAACAAAGCATTACCGGTTTTGTGCGCTTGCTTGATCTGTTCGATCTGGTTTTGCGCGAATGCCACCGACAACTCTTCGATCATCGCTTTTCGGTCCAGAGATTTGCTCAAATACTCCGCGGTTTGGGTACGATTCAGCCACAGCGGCAGCGCGAATTTGAAATGTCCGCGTTGTTGTTCCCAATCGGCGAGAATCGCTTTGGCTTTGGTCGAGCCGGTATGCTCGACGTGTTGCTCCAGCATATAACGGATGAACTGTTCGTGGCTGGCTGCGACTTCGCCGCCGTCGGTCAATCGATGGATACTGACCGAGCTGTCGTCGTACAGTTCTTCCAGTCGGTCTTCGGGGTCGTATTGGTAGGCGTTGCCGCCGGACATGCCAGTGCAGAAACCTTTACCGAAACCTCCCAGGTTAAGGACCGCGCCGTTGATCATGTATTCGCAGGCAAAATCGCCGACGCCCTCGACCACCGCCATCGCGCCGGAATTGCGCACCGCGAAGCGGTCGCCGGCCTCGCCTTCGATGAAGGCTTTGCCGCCGGAGGCGCCGAACAGGGCAAAGTTGCCGATCAATACGTTTTCGCCAGGTTTATTCGAGCCGCCGCCGGGTGACTTGATCACGATTACGCCGCCGCAAGCGGTTTTACCGACGCCGTCGTTGCAAGTGCCGGTATGTTCCATGCGCATGCCGTCGTTATTGAATGCCGCATAACTTTGTCCCGCCGAACCGTGGGTGCGAACAATGACGGTATCGTCCGCCAGATAACGGCGGCCGTGTTGATTGGTGTACACGATTTGGCTGGCGGCGATTTGCTCGGCGCTCATTTCATAGTGCAATAAGCGCTCGATATCGATCGCGGTTTGGCCGCCGACGGTTTTGTTGCGGTTGTTGAGTTTGAACTCGCTGCCCTCGATCACGACTTGTTTGTGGCCTTGTTCGAACAAAGCTGTTTTCACTTGCGCGAAGATCAGATCGTCGATGGTAAAGTCTTTTTCCAGGTATATCGGCTTTTCGACTTTGATTTCCTGTACTTCCGCCAACAGTTTTTGCAGATGCAACTGCCCGATCATGCTCGGATGGTTGATTAAATGCAGCAGCTCGGTTTTACCGCGAATCTCTTTTAGGCTGGTGTAACCCAGGTCGGCCAGAATTTCCCGCACTTCGTGGGCCAGATTCATGAAGAACTGCGCCAACACGCGCGGATCACCTTTGAATTCCTCGTGGGCGGTGGTCAGGCCGGCCGGGCAGCGGATGTTGCAGTTTTTTGCCATCACGCAGCGCAGCATCATCAATGCGGTGGTGCCGAATTCGAACGAATCGCCGCCGAGGATGGCCGATTTCACCACGTCGGTGCCGTTCTGGTGCGCGGCACTGCAGCGTAACGTGACCTTATCGCGTAATCCGTTCACTGCCAAGGCTTGGTGGACTTCGGCGATACCGATTTCCGGCGAGCGGCCGGTGTTTTTCAAACTGGTGACCGCCGCGGCGCCGGTGCCGCCGGTGTTCCCGGCGACGTTAATGACGTCCGCGCCGGCTTTAGCGACGCCGACGGCGATCGTGCCGATACCTTCGGAGGAAACCAGTTTGACGACGACCCTAACCCGGGCGGCTTTGGCGTCGTGAATCAATTGGCCCAAGTCTTCGATCGAGTACGTGTCGTGGTGGGGTGGAGGGCTGACCAGTTCGACTTTCGGCGTACCGCCGCGCAAGGCCGCGATTTCCACCGAGACTTTCGGAGCCGGCAATTGGCCGCCTTCGCCCGGTTTAGCGCCTTGGCCGATTTTGATTTCGATTTCTTCCAGATTCGGGTCGGCCAAATAACCGGCCCAAACCCCGAAACGGCCGGACGCGAATTGTTTGATTTTGCTGGAGCGAATCGTGCCGAAGCGGCTGGAGTGTTCGCCGCCTTCGCCGGAGTTGCTCATACCGCCGGCAATGTTGGTACCTTGCGCGACCGCTTCGTGGGCCTCGGCCAACAATGCGCCGTGACTCATGGCCCCGGATGCAAAAGTTGGGGTGATTTCGTGCGCCGGTTGTACCTTCGCTAGGTCCAGCCGCTCGCGGCTGCTGCGGAGATTGCTCAGGTAAAAATACAGTATGCTGTCGGTATCGTTGATCCGTGCATTTAGGCTGTCGGCTTCGATGGCGACCGAGAAATCCTGGTCGGCGAAACGTGATTTGAGATGTTCCGCCAGTTGCTCCAGCCGAGATTTGTTCGAGTTTTCGGTCAATTCGATTTTGAACACGGCGCCGTTGGTGCGCGAAACTTTCAAGCCGCGGACTAGAAAGTTGTTATTACCATGCAGGTTTTGGCTGCCGAGCAGGCGATCGAAATCGGCTTGGGTCTCGGCGTCCGCTATATCGACCGGGAATTCCATCACGTCACGCAATGCGGCTGGCCGGTTGGCACGCTCTTGAGCCAGATTGCGAGTAAAGCTGCGATAGGCCGGTGTAATGCCGAAAGCGTCGATTTGCGCCGGCGTACGTTTTTCGTAGCCGAAATCGCGGTAAGCATTATCGCTGGCTTCGTTAGCCTGTTGCTGCGGGATATACAGAATCGGCTCGTCGGTCATCGCGATATATTCGCGCACCGCAGTATTGCCGAAAGTGTGGCCAGCACCGTCCTGGCGTTCTTTGAACAGGCCCAGGAACGGGATGTCGTTTTCGCTTTGCACCGACAGCGCTTTATGGTGCCATTCGCGGGAACTGGCGGCGATGTCGGCGTAGCGCGCACCGCCGACCGATGAGTTGATGTTCGGGAAATAGGGTTTTAATTTCGGCTCGTCGGTGTCCAGATAGTTGGATTCGAAAAACTCGCCGCCGATGTAACTTTCCACAGTGCAGAGGCCGAATTTGCCCATGGTTTTCATCAGCGATTTTTCGACGCCTTTCTGGAAGTTGTAAAGGGCTTTTTTGCGGCCGGCTTCGTCGGCATATTCGGTCATGACCCGGTTATGCACGCTGAGTGGGCAAATTGCCGAAGCGCCGAAACCCAAAATGGTCGCTACATCGTGCGGACTGGCGGCCTGGCCGGTTTCCATGATGATGGATGAATTGAAGCGCAGGCCCTGTTTGACCAGATGCTGGTTAGCGGCGGCGATCATCAACAAGGCCGGGATCGCTGCGCGGGTTTGGCCGATGTTGGCATCGCTTAGAACAATGATGCCGGTATGGTTGCGCGCGGCTTGCTCGACTTGTTCGCACACAGCCAGGAATGCGTGTTCCAGTGCTTGTTCGTTGCGCGCGGCATCGTCGAAGTCGGGGGTATACAGCATATCCAGGGTCACGGTTTTGACCAAGGTTTGGCGGCGGATTTGTTCCAGTTGCGTACGCTGTAGAATCGGCGATTCGATCATCAACTGTTTGCTGGTCGGCGGTGCGAAGGTCGGTTTGGCACCCAGCGCGACGCGCAGCGTCATGCCGTCGCTTTCCCGCAGCGAATCCAGCGGCGGATTGGTGACCTGAGCGAAGCGCTGGCTGAAATAACGCGACATGCCGCCCTCGGCCGAGCTCAGTGCGTTCGGGGTCAGGCCATAGCCCATCGCCGAGACTTTTTCCAGGCCGGTTTGCAGGATCGGATCCAGCAGGAATTTGAAACTTTCCTGGTTCAGAGAATACGCAGTGTGGCACTGTTCTGTGTTCAGCGAGTGGTCGCTACCGATCTCGGAAAGTTCCACTTTCGGCAGTTGATCCATGTGCACGCAGCGCTGCGCCAACATCGCCTTGTAATCTTTTTCGCTCGCCAGACGCGCCATGACCTGGTGGCTGTCGTAAGACTCGCCGGTGTTGTGGTCGAAATACAGCATGCCGCCGGCCTCAATCCGGCCTCGGCGCAATACTTGTTCGGGAGGGAAGTCGATTTGGCCGGCTTCCGACATTACGGCCAGATAGTCTGCGGTTTCGACCGAACGCAGCGGCCGCAGGCCCAAACGATCCAGGCGGGCGCCGACGCGGGTACCGTCGTTGAATATCAGCGCTGCCGGGCCGTCGTTTTTTTCTTCGTACAAGCTGAAATATTCCAGCATGGCGCGAACTTCGTCGGACAGGGTCGGGTCGTTTTCCCAGGCCGGAGGCATCATCGCCAGGATTGCGGTGACGATGTCGAGTTCGTCTTCGTTGATGCGACGGGTCAGGGTTTGATCGAGACGGCCGGAGTCAGACTGGCCGCACGGAAACACGATGTGCTTGTTATTTTGCCGGGCGATGGCGTTTTCGCTCAAGCGGTTTTTCTTGTCGGTGTTCAACTCGCCGTTATGCGCCATGTAACGGAACGGCTGCGCCATCATCGTCGCCGGCGCGGTGTTGGTCGAGAAACGGGTGTGGAAGAACAGCGTGCTGATTTCGTGGTCGGCGTCGTACAGGTCGACGAAGTAAGGGATGACCTCGAACGAATTCAAGCGGCCTTTATACACCTGAGTGCGCGAACTCATGGATAGCGGGTAGAAGCCCTGCAATTCCGGACGATTGAAGCCGTCGGCTTCGATGGCCAGCAGGGCCTGCTGGATGTGTTTTTCGAATGCCTCGTGGCTGGCGTCTTGCAACGACGCCGGCCGGCCGAAAATCAGCTGCTTGATCGGTAGTTGGGCTTTGACCGCGGCAGCGTTCAATACCGATGTATCGACCGGTACTTCACGCCATTTCAAAACCGGTAGCTCGAATTCTTTCAGGTGTTCTTCGACCAGTTTTTGCGCTTCGGAGTCGTAATGGGTGTGGTCTTCCGGAAAAAAGAAGTTGGCTACGCCGAATTGGCCCAATATCAAGCTTGGGTTGCCGGTGACTTTGCGGAAAAACTTCAAAGACAGGTCGATATTGACCCCAGCGCCGTCGCCGATACCCTCGGCGCTCATGCCGCCGCGGTGCGGAATGGTACAGAGTGCTTCGTGCGATTTCAGCAGCAGTTCGTGCGTCTGTTTGCTGTCCTTGCGGGTAATGAAGCCGACCCCGCAACTGTCCTGAGACAAGTCGGCGTCGTAAAGCATGTGTACTGAATTGATTTTCTGGGCGTTTTTAATCATAGCTATCCAGATCCTGTCTACTGATTGATGCGTTACCGGTGTTTTCCTTGCCGAAAACGCTGTTTATGGTTTTTCTGCCTGCTGCGTGTTAGAGTCGTCTCAACGAGCGGGGAAAAACGCGCAATAACTTCCGAATTTCAGTCGGCGAAACTTTCCAATCATACCATGTAGGCCTGTCCCTGTCATTTCGCGCATTTAACTTTGCTGAGTGTGGCTCCAGGCTTCTGTTTTAAAACTTTGTGATCAATTATGAAAGAACAAATCGATGTGGTTATTGTGGGCGGCGGTATGGTCGGTGCCGCGTTAGCATGCAGTTTGGGCGGTAGCCGCTTGAAGGTCGCCGTGTTAGAAGCGCAAACCCCGCAGCCCTTCTCTGCCGATCAGCCGCATGATCTAAGGGTTTCCGCCCTTAGTATCGCCTCGAAAAATATCCTGGAAACCGTCGGCGCTTGGGACGGAGTGACGTCGCGGCGCTTTTGTCCGTTTCGCCGGATGCGCGTCTGGGAAAATTCCGGCGATACTCTGTTCGATAGTACCGATATCAGCTATCCCGAATTAGGTTATATCGTCGAAAATCGGGTTACGCAATTAGCATTACTCGATAGATTGCGTGATTTTGATAATGTGGAGCTATTAATGCCGCAAGCGATCAAAGCCATTCATTATGACGGCGCTCAATCTCGTGTGGTTTTGGAGAATGGTCGGGAGCTGCAAGCTAAGTTGTTGGTCGCGGCCGATGGTGGTCACTCCAGAGTAAGGCAGGCAGTTGGCTTGGGCGTTACCAGTTGGGATTATAACCAGCACGCGCTGGTGATTTACATCGAAACGGCCTATCCGCAACAGGATATTACCTGGCAGCGCTTCGTGTCGTCCGGGCCGCAAGCGTTTCTGCCGTTGACCGGGAATTACGGCTCCATCGTTTGGTACCAATCGCCGGATGAGGTCAGACGCTTACAAGCCCTGCCATTTGAGCGGTTGCAGGCGGAGTTGGTCGCAGCGTTTCCGGATTGTCTTGGCGAAGTGAAACAGGTGCTGGGTGTGGCAAGTTTTCCGTTGCGGCGTCAGCATGCGCAAGCCTACGTCAAACAAGGCGTCGCCTTGGTTGGAGACGCGGCGCATATGATCAATCCGCTGGCGGGGCAGGGTGTCAATATCGGGTTGCTGGATGCTGCGGCTTTAGCTGAGGTGGTGGTGGATGCGCACGGCCGAGGCAAAAACTTTGCCGATGTCTCGGTGCTACGGCGTTACGAGGCGATGCGGCGTAACGAAAACTTGAAAATGATGACCGTGATGGATGTGTTTTACCGCTCGTTCAGCAACGACATTCTGCCGGTCAAGTTGTTGCGCAATCTCGGCCTGGGTTTGGCTCAGCGCATCACGCCGGCGCGCAATAAAGTCATGAAGGCGGCTATGGGCTTGGAAGGACGTTTGCCAAAATTGGCGCGCGGCCAGCGGCTGTCCGCCGGTTAGTCGTGCTCAGTTTTTCAGTTCCAGATACCTGAGCATCGTAGTGCGCAATTGTTGTTTTTTGTTCTCGTCGTCGATCGGACGCGATTGCTGGTCGGTAATGTAGAACATATCCTCAGCGCGACTGCCTATGGTCGTGATCTTAGCGTCGTGCAGCTGGATGTCGAGTTCGGTAAAGGCGCGGCCGATTGTCGATAGTAGGCCGGCGCGGTCGGTTGTCACCAGTTCCACGATTGTGTGTTTGTGCGAAGGATCGTCCAAAAAGGTAATGCTGGTTTCAATTGGGAAATGACGGGCCTGTCGGGATTGTTTGTGGATGTTTTTAGAGGTTTTCACTTTTTTGGCAATCAGTCCTTGGCGCAGTGCATTGCAGATATGGACCTCCCGGTACAGATCGTTGATTGCTTCGCCGGATTGTTCCAGTACCTGAAAGCTGTTCAAAACATACTGGTCGGCCGTGGTGATGATCCGGGCGTCCAGGATGGTCAGGCCTAGTTGGTCAAGGGTTGCCGTGCAGATCGAAAACAATAAGTCTTCGTTGCGGGTATAGACGAATATTTCGGCGCTGCCGCGTTGTGTTTGCGGTCTCAGCAGCACCAGGGGTAGTTCGCTTTCCTGGCAGGCGGCAATCGCGATGGTATGCCAGGCGACCTCGTCGGCAGAGTAGCGTAAAAAATAATCGTCGCTGAGGTGTTGCCAGGAATGTTTAATCGTGGTTTTCGATATACCTAGTTTCAGCAGTTCTTCGCGTGCTTCCTTCTTGTTTTCCTGCACCCGTTCGGAACGGGCTACCGGGTTGTGCAAGCCCCGGTGCAGTGCTTGGTGGGTCGAGATGTAAAGTTCCTTCAGCAGTGCATCTTTCCAGGTGTTCCACAAACTCGGGTTGGTGGCGCGGATGTCGGCCACGGTCAACAGGTATAAGTAATTCAAATATTCGATGCTGCCGACTTGCAGGGCAAAGGTATGGATCACCTCCGGATCGCTGATGTCTTTGCGTTGGGCGGTCATCGACATCAGCAGGTGGTGGCGCACCAGCCAGGTAATGACTTTGGTGTCGTGGTTGGATAGTTCGTGTTGCAGGCAAAAATTACGCGCCAGAGTTTCGCCCAGCGTGGAATGGTCGCCGCCGCGACCTTTGGCGATGTCATGGAACAATGCTGCCAAATATAGGATGTCGGGTTTGGCGATCAGCAAAAAAATATTGTTGCAAAAGGGTAGTTCATTGTTGTGCTTGGCCAGTGAGAAGCGGCGCAGATTGCGGATCACGAACAGCGTGTGCTCATCAACAGTGTAAATATGGAATAAATCGTATTGCATCCGGGCCACGATATTCGCGAAGTCCGGCAGATAAGCTGCCAGCACGCCGTAGCGGTTCATGCGTTTTAGTTGGCTGGTGATGCCGCGCGGCTGGCGTAGGATGTCCATGAACAGGCGGTTAGCCTGTTTGTTGCTGCGAAAATCTTCGTCGATCAATGGCAAATTTTTGCGGATCAGCCGAATCGTGCTGGCGCGAATGCCTTTAAGTGACGGCGATTGCTGCAGGATCAGGAATATTTCCAGTAAAGCCAGTGGCTGTTTTTGAAAAACGTCTTTATTGCTGACTTCCAGGTAGCCGTCTATCGACGAGAAGTTGGCCGTTATTGGAATCGGGGCCAGGCTTTCCTTGTTGCTGATCAGGCGCTCGTTAAGCAATTGCAGCAGCATTTCGTTCAGCCGTTCAATGTCGACCACGGTTTTGAAGTAGAACTGCATGAATTGTTCTACGTCCGGCTGGTCGTTGCGGTCGACGTAGCCGAATTGGCTGGCAAGTTCCCGCTGATAGTCAAATACCAAGCGGTCTTCGCAGCGGTTGGTCAAATTGTGCAAGGCAAACCGCAGTCGCCATAAAATGTCGCGCGCCCTGATCAGGTTGTCGTATTCGGACTTGGGCAGGAAGCCGTATTTGATCAATTCCCTTAGCGACGAGGCATTGTAGTGGCGTTTGAATACCCAGCTGATAACCTGTAAATCGCGCAGCCCGCCTGGACCTTCTTTGATATTCGGTTCCAGGTTGTAAGCCGTATCGTGGTATTTGGCGTACCGTTTTTGTTGCTCCAGCATCTTGGCTGGGAAAAATCGGTCGGAAGGCCATAAGGCATCCGAGCTGACTTTGCCTTTTAGTTTTTCGAAAAGCTCGGTGTTGCCGTCGATCAGGCGCATTTCCAGTAGGCTGGTAAACACGGTTTGATCATCCTGGGCTGCTATGACGCAGTCGTCGACATCGCGCGTGCTTAAACCCGGTTTCAGGCCGATATCCCACAGAAAATTGCAAAAGCCCGATAGCGAATGCTGATAATCGGCGGCGTCGGCGTCGGCCAGTAAAACGAGAATGTCGATGTCCGAATGAGGGAACAGTTCGCTACGGCCATAGCCGCCGGTTGCAATGAGTGCGTGTATATCCGCTGCCGGGCCGAGAAAATGCAACCAGCAGGCGGTAAGGATATTGTCGATGAACCGAGCTTTCTCCGTAAGCAGGCCGGCCGTCGCCTGGTCCGGGTTGAATCGCAGTTTTAAATGGGAGTTTTCCGCGCTAATAGCGTTTTTAAACGCCGTAATCGGGTTTTCATGCTTGAAACAACCTAAAAAGTCGTTTTCCGTGAACGGAAATGGGCTCACAGTTCTTCCTGTCTTAAGGTAAGTATCTCGTAACCTTGGTCGGTCACTAGAATCGTGTGTTCCCATTGGGCCGATAAACTGCGGTCCTTGGTAACGGCAGTCCAGCCGTCGGGCAGGATTTTCATGTGGCGCTTGCCGAGATTGAGCATGGGTTCTATCGTGAATATCATGCCCGGCTCCATCATCGCGCCTTCGCCGCGCTTGCCGAAATGCATGACGTGCGGGTCTTCGTGAAATTTTTTGCCGATGCCGTGGCCGCAGAATTCGCGCACGACCGAATAGCGGTTGGCTTCGGCGTGTTTTTGAATGGCATGGCCGATATCGCCGAAATACGCGCCGGGTTTGACTTGTTCGATGCCTAAAAACAAACTTTCCCGGGTGATGTCCACCAAGCGTTTGGCATGCGGACTCACCTCGCCGATGCAGAACATTTTGCTGGTATCGCCATGGTAGCCGTCTTTGATCACGGTGATATCGATATTGACGATATCACCGTTTTTTAGTTTTTTATCGCTGGGAATGCCGTGGCAGATCTGGTGATTAATCGAAGTGCATATCGATTTCGGAAAGCCCCTGTAATTCAGCGGTGCCGGAATCGCTTTTTGGACGTCGACGATATATTCGTGGCAGATCCGGTCGAGCTCTTCCGTGGCGACGCCGGCGACGACATGCGGAGCGATCATGTCCAGCACATCTGCCGCCAGTTTGCAGGCAACGCGCATTTTCTCGATTTCGTCGGCGGTTTTGATAATTATGGTCATCGGGTCGGAGAATGGTTTGGATAGCGGGTTCAATCGAGCCGGGTTTGCGCCAAAATCGGACTGACGCCCTGCGAACGATTTGGGGAGTCTATCAGACTTGAAGTTGTTGTGAAATTGTAATCATGGTATAAAGGTAAGTTCACTATGTAATCAATACTCACACTTGTCGACACGGTCGGTGGGGTGCTGGAAACCGTTGGTTTTCGGTCACTGGTCGGGGCGAGTGGAGGCGTAACCCAAAGCCGAATTATTCGGCAATTTTAGGAGAAGTAAATGGCAGCAGTGTCAATGCGTCAAATGCTGGAAGCGGGTGTTCACTTCGGACACCAAACCCGCTACTGGAACCCGAAAATGGCTTCATATCTGTTTGGAGCCCGCAACAAAATTCATATCATCGACTTAGAGCAAACTTTGCCGTTGTTCAATGATGCGATGAACTATCTGGGCCAAATGACCGCGAATAAAGGAACCATCCTGTTCGTCGGTACTAAAAAAGCCGCGCGTAAAGCGGTGGCCGACGAAGCGAAACGTTGTGGCATGCCCTACGTCAACCATCGTTGGTTGGGCGGTATGCTGACTAACTTCAAAACCATCAAGAAGTCTATCAATCGCCTGAAAGAACTGGAAGCGATGAAAGCCGACGGTACCTTGTACCAGCGTTTCAGCAAAAAAGAAGCACTGGGTATGGAGCGCGAGCTGGAAAAGCTTGAGCGTAGCTTGGGCGGTATCAAAGACATGCGCGGTACCCCAGATGTGATTTTCGTGTTGGATGTCGGTTACGAAAAGAATGCGATCATGGAAGCCAAAAAATTGGGCATTCCGGTGGTCGGCGTGGTTGACTCCAACAACTCTCCGGAAAAAATCGATTACGTGATTCCGGGTAATGACGACTCTATCCGTGCGGTTACTCTTTACTGCCAAAGCGCTTCGGCAGCTATTTTGGAAGCCAAAGCCTTGCGGATGGACGCGTCGTCTAAAGCCGACGAGTTTGTCGAAGAAGTGGCCTCGGAGGCTTAAGTATTTTTAAAGTGCCCGGCGCTGCTGCCGGGCGCCTGGACTTAGCGTTCAGAACAGAATGTCTTTTAAACGCCTCCTTTGTGAGGCGTTTTTTTAGTTGATAAATTTGAGGAAAAAGAGATGAGTATTAGTGCGGCGATGGTCAAGGAACTGCGCGAACGTACCGGTTCGGGCATGATGGAGTGCAAGAAAGCCTTGGTCGAAGCCAATGGCGACATGGAGCTGGCGATCGAGAACATGCGTAAATCGGGTCTGGCCAAGGCAGACAAAAAATCCGGTCGTATCGCAGCTGAAGGTGTAATCGGAGTTAAAGTATCCGACGACGGCAAAACCGTGGTAATGGTTGACGTGAACTGCGAAACCGATTTCGTAGCCAAAGGCGACGACTTTATCGGTTTCGCCAACGACGTCGTCAACAGCCTGTTGAATAGCAACGTCAATAGCGACGAAGAGTTGCAAACGATGGTATTGAGCACCGGCGTCAGCGTAGACGAAACTCGCCGGGCTTTGATCGCTAAAATCGGTGAAAACATCACCGTACGCCGTTTCGTCAAATACACCACCACCGATGGCGGTCAAGCGGCATACCTGCACGGCAGCAAAATCGGTGTAATCGTCGAGTTGGCTAAAGCCGATGCGGATCTGGGTAAAGACGTCGCAATGCACATTGCCGCCAGCAAACCTGCTTGCATTTCGGCAGATGAAGTTGCTGCGGAAACCATCGAAAAAGAGAAAGAAATTTTCTTGGCGCAACAAGAAGAGAAAATCAAAGGTAAACCGGCCGACATCGTGGAAAAAATGGTTTCCGGCCGCGTTAACAAATTTTTGGCGGAAATCACGCTGCAAGGCCAGGCTTTCATCAAGGACGACAGCAAAACCGTCGGCCAGCTATTGAAAGAGAAAGGCAATGCGGCGGTACGTTTCGCCCGTTTCGAAGTCGGCGAGGGCATTGAAAAGAAAGAAGAGGACTTCGCGGCCGAAGTGATGGCGCAAGTCAGAGGTTAACCAAACCAATCAATAAACCCGGTCATCCGGGTTTATTTTTCTGGATAATCCGTTGCTTTTACCCTTTACGTTGGATATTTGAATATGAGTCAATTGATTTGTCGGAGAATTTTACTGAAGTTGAGCGGCGAAGCACTGATGAGCGAGCGGGGCGGCAGTATCGACCCGGATATCGTTCAACGCTTGGCTCAAGAGGTGAAAGAGCTTTGCGACGCCGGTATCCAAGTAGGGTTGGTGATTGGCGGCGGCAATATTTTGCGCGGCGGCGAAAAAGCGTCGGAATGTTTGAACCGGGTCACCGGCGATCAGATGGGGATGCTCGCCACCGTGATTAACGCCTTGGCCATGCAGGATGCGTTGGAATATCTGGGCCAGCCGGTGCGGGTTATGACCGCGCTGAAAATCAATCAGGTTTGCGAAGATTATATTCGCCGCCGGGCAGTCCGCCATCTGGAAAAAGGCCGGGTTGCCATTTTCGCCGCAGGCACCGGCAATCCGTTTTTCACCACGGATACCGCCGCCAGTCTGCGCGCCATCGAAATCGACGCTGAACTGATGATCAAGGCCACCAAGGTCAAGGGCATCTATTCAGCCGATCCTGTGAAAGTGCCTGATGCGGTATTTTATCCGCGTTTGACCTACGACGAAGCCATCGATCAGCGTCTTAACGTCATGGATACTACTGCGCTAGTGCTGTGCCGGGATAACAACTTGCCGATGCGGGTTATGAATGTATTTGAACCGGGTGCCGTGATGCGTCTGATGCGCGGTGAAGAAATCGGTTCTCTGATCGTGAGGAAATAACAAAATGATTAGCGATATTCAACAGGATGCTGCGGCGCGGATGGTAAAAAGCATCGAAGCGTTGCAAAAAGCATTCACCAAAATTAGAACCGGGCGTGCCCATCCCAGTTTGCTGGATCAAATCTCGGTGTCCTACTACGGTAGCGAATCTCCATTGTCCCAAGTGGCCAACGTTACGGTTGAAGACGCCAGGACATTGAAGGTCGTGCCATGGGAAAAAAGCATGATACAAGCGATTGAAAAAGCGATCATGTCTTCCGGTTTGGGTCTGAACCCGGCCACGCAGGGTACCGTGATTCGCCTGCCTTTGCCGGCTTTGACCGAGGAGCGCCGCCGCGATCTGGTGAAAATCGTCAAAAACGAAGCCGAGCAAGGCCGGGTAGCGATCCGCAACATTCGCCGCGATGCCAATGCCGCGATCAAAGACGCCCTGAAAGAGAAATTGATTTCCGAGGATGACGCGCGCCAGGCCGAAGACAAGATCCAAAAATTGACCGATCAATACATCAAGGAAGTGGAGAAGCATCTGGAAGAAAAAGAAGCTGATTTGCTGTCCATGTAATCGAGATAAACATGACTGTTATTGACGACAAACCGGTGATTGATAACGGCAACCCGCGCCATATTGCCATCATTATGGATGGCAACGGCCGTTGGGCGCAAAAACGCCTGATGCCGAGGATTATGGGGCACCATGCCGGGGTCAAGACAGTGCGTAAAATCGTCGAACACTGTGCCAAGGAAAATATCGAAGTGTTGTCGTTGTTTGCGTTCAGCAGCGAGAACTGGCGTCGACCCAAGGACGAGGTGAGCTTGTTGATGGAACTGTTTATGTCGACTTTGCAAGCCGAGGTCGACAAATTGGACCGGAACAATATCCGCCTGAAAATCATTGGCGACAAATCCGCGTTCAACGACAAATTGCAAGATAAAATCCGTTCGGCCGAGGCGCAAACCGGCCAGAATACCGGTTTGACCTTACTGATTGCCGCCAATTACGGCGGACGCTGGGACGTAACCAATGCCATGCGGCAAATCGTAGCCGGTATTAAAGCAGGTACAATCGACGAACAGGCGGTCAATGAGGATTTGGTAGAACGGTATTTGCAAACGGCTGGTTTGCCGGAACCGGATCTGTTCATTCGCACCGGCGGCGAGGAACGAGTCAGTAATTTCCTGCTCTGGCAGTTGGCCTACACTGAATTCTATTTTACCGACGCCCTCTGGCCCGATTTCGACCAAAACGCCTTGCAGAAGGCCATCGACAGCTTCAAGCGCAGGCAGCGCCGTTTCGGCCACACCGGCGAGCAAGTCATTGCCGGCAGAGTTGTCTAGGGAAGATTTCCATAACCATAATAACTAGAAAATCGACATGTTAGTAAAACGTATTTTAACCGCACTGGTTCTGGCAGCGGTCGCCACGGCGGCGGTGTTCTTGTTGCCCGCCACTTATTTTTCGTTGTTCATCGCTTTGATCACATTGGCAGCGGCTTACGAATGGATGCTGTTGACTGACGTCACCAAACTCAGCAGCAAGATTTTGTTTCTGATCGCTCTAATCGTACCTATGTTGGGTGTGACCTATTGGACCGTACTGCTGGAAGTGGCCAGCGAAGCGATGGAGTGGCCGGAAATCAAGGATTATTCCGATGCCCTGGAGTGGTTTGTGATATTGCCGGTATCGTTCTGGATCCTGACGATGGTCTTAATCAGAAAGACCAGTCCGCAGCTGTTGGCTCTGGAGTTCAAACCCAGATTCAAAGCGTTTGTCGGCTGGATGGTGCTGCTTGGCGCTTGGATGTTTTTGAGCAAACTGCGCGCCTATTACGGAACCGGCATGGTGCTTTACTTTTTGATCTTGATTTGGGCCGCCGATATTTCCGCTTACTTTGCCGGCAAAACCTGGGGCAAAGACAAACTGGCCCCCGAAGTCAGCCCCGGCAAAACGGTGCAGGGTATGTACGGCGCTCTGGCCTCGGCGGCATTATGCGGTCTGGGCTTCGCCGTCTACGGTTGGCTGACCGCCGCCGAACCGGCCGAAGCCCAAGACAGCGGTCTGAGGTTTTTAGGTGGCTTGGTTTGGACCGATATGCTGATCTTGTCAGTGATGACAGTGTTGATCTCGATTTACGGCGATTTGTTTTTCAGTCTGGTCAAGCGCAAAAAGGGCGTGAAAGACAGCGGGAACTTGTTGCCGGGACACGGCGGCATTTTGGATAGAGTCGATAGCGTGATCGCCGCAGCCCCATTCTTTTACGCCGGCATACTGTTGATCGGCAGGATTTTTTACTCATGAAAGGCATTTGCATACTCGGGGCGACCGGCTCCATCGGCGTCAGCACCCTGGATGTGGTCGCGCGTCATCCGGATCAGTACAAAGTGGTTGCGTTAACCGCTAACGGCAATATCGATGCCTTATTCGAACAATGCCTTACGCATCGGCCGGAATATGCCGTGGTTGCCAACCCGGATAATTTCCAGGCTTTCAAGGACAAACTGGTTGGCACGCCGATAGCGGGCCTCAAGGTCCTGGCCGGCGCCGATGCCTTGGCTCAGGTCGCGACACTGGATAGCGTCGATGCGGTGATGGCAGCGATCGTTGGCGCCGCCGGCTTGTTGCCGACCCTCGCCGCCGCGAAAGCCGGGAAGACGGTGCTACTTGCCAACAAAGAAGCGCTGGTGATGTCCGGCCAAATCTTCATGCAGGCGGTGGCCGATTCCGGTGCGACCCTGTTGCCGATCGATAGCGAGCATAACGCCATCTTCCAGTGTATGCCGGCCGGATACACCGCCGGACATCGCGCCAAACAAGCCCGTAGAATTTTACTGACGGCTTCCGGTGGACCGTTCCGGCAGACGCCGCTGGCCGATTTGGAGCACGTTACCCCCGAGCAGGCGGTAGCTCACCCCAAATGGGACATGGGCCGGAAAATTTCGGTCGATTCGGCGACGATGATGAACAAAGGCTTGGAACTGATAGAAGCCTGCCTGCTGTTCGATATGGACCCCGATGCCATTCAGGTGGTGATTCATCCGCAAAGCATCATTCATTCCATGGTGGATTACGTCGACGGGTCAGTGTTGGCGCAAATGGGCAATCCGGACATGCGTACGCCGATCGCCCATGCGATGGCCTGGCCGGAACGTTTCGATTCGGGAGTGGAGCCCTTGAACATCTTTCAGGTCAAGCACATGGATTTCGAGCAGCCTGATTTGCAACGTTTTCCTTGTTTGAAGTTGGCGTACTTGGCAATCAAGGCCGGCGGCATCATGCCCACGGTATTGAATGCCGCCAATGAAATCGCGGTAGACGCCTTCTTGAACGAACGCGTTCGTTTTACCGATATCGCCAAAATTATCGAGCGCAGCATGGCGCATTTCGAACCCGAAGCCGCCGATACCTTGGATCATATTCTGGACGCCGACCGGCGCGCCAGAGAGGTGGCCGAAACCGTCATTGCTCAATTGCAGCACTAGGCGTTAGATGGATACCCTACATACCTTGTTTTACTTCATCGTCGCCATTGCGGTACTGGTGGCATTTCATGAATTCGGCCACTTTTGGGTCGCGCGCAAGGTTGGGGTGAAAGTCATCCGTTTTTCCATCGGCTTCGGCAAGCCTTTGCTGGCCTGGCGGAAAAGCGCCGAAGATACGGAGTTCGTCATCGCGGCGGTGCCGTTGGGCGGTTATGTAAAAATGGTTGACGAGCGCGAGGAAGCCGTCAAGGAAGCGGATCTGCCGTTTGCGTTCAATCGCCAGCCCTTATGGGCCAGAACCGCGGTAGTCGCGGCCGGTCCCTTGTTTAACCTCTTGCTGGCGGTATTGCTGTTCTGGGCGGTACTCGTCATCGGCGAAGTGGGCGTCAAGCCGTTGATTGGTGCAGTCGAGCCCGGATCACTGGCCGAACAAGCCGGTTTGATCAAAGGCGAGGAAATTGTAGCGATCAACGAAAAGACTACCCCAACCTGGATCGAAACTTTCGACGTGCTGCTTTCGGCGGCAATCGTTGGCCAACGTGAAATAAGCATCACTACCAAATCTGCGGACGATAGTCGGCAAACCCACATTCTGCAGCTGACCGACCAGGATGCGGCGACGCCGGAAGGCTTGCACAAGCGTTTGGGTTTGAAGCCTTGGTCGCCGAAGATCAAACCGGTGGTCGGCAAATTGATGGAAGACGGCGTAGCCAAACAGGCCGGTTTGCAAACCGGTGACCTCTTGGTCAATGCGGATGGCATTGATATCAGCGATTGGCAACAATGGGTCGATTATGTGCAGGCGCGTCCGGAAATTGCGATCAATTTGACGATAGAGCGGAGCGGCGTGCGTTCGTTACTCAGTTTGACTCCGCGCAGAGAACAACAGAAAGACGGCACCAGCATCGGTAAGATCGGTGCCGGAGTTGAGACCCCGCAAGATGTGTTGGATTCATTGTTGGTCAAGCACTCCTTGTCGCCGCTCGACGCTGTGCCGGCTGCTTTTGAAAGAACCTGGTTCTATGCCGTCAATACCTTGAAAATGATGGGTAAAATGCTGGTCGGTTCGGCATCGGTGGAAAATCTGAGCGGGCCGATCAGTATTGCCCAGTATGCGGGACAATCGGCCGATATGGGGCTGACCGCCTTCTTGAAGTTTCTCGGTTTGGTCAGCGTCAGTCTCGGCGTGTTGAATCTGTTGCCGGTGCCGGTTTTGGATGGCGGGCACCTATTGTTTTTCGCCGTGGAGGCGGTCAAAGGCAGCCCGGTTCCCGAGAAATTGCAGATATATTTTCAACAGGTCGGCATGGTGCTGCTAATGCTGTTGATGGCGTTGGCTATGTTTCTCGATATCGACCGGTTGTTTCAATAACGCTGAACGAAACGGCGCAATCCCGGTCAACCGCTTTCCTTGACTATCTTCCATTGGTATTAGCATGAAAAAAATCTCACACCTATTGGCTTTGTCGGCCACGATTTTATGCGGTCAAGCGCTTGCTGACGAAGCTGCGATAAAAAAGGCGCTCGGCAATTTTATGCCGGAAGGCAAAATCGATGCGGTGAAACCGTCCGAAATTCCCGGACTCTATGAAGTGACTTCGGGCGGCAATATTTTTTACGCCTCAGAAGACGGCAAATACTTGGTGCAAGGGCAATTGTTCGACGTTCAAGCCAAGAAAAATATCACGGAGACCAAGTTGGCCGGCGCTCGTAAAGCCGAATTGGACAAGCTTGGCGAACAAAAGATGATCATCTTCAATCCCGAGTCTTCCAAACACACGGTTTCGGTGTTTACCGATATCGATTGCGGCTACTGCCGTAAATTGCACTCGGAAATCGACCAATATATGGCGCAAGGCATCACCGTTCGCTACATGTTCTTCCCCAGAGCCGGTAAAGGCTCCGATTCATATAAAAAAGCGGTTTCGGTGTGGTGTGCGGCCGATAGAAACAAGGCACTAACTGCGGCCAAAAAAGGCGAAAGTTTGGACAGCAAGAATTGCGAAAATCCGGTGGACGAACATATGGCGCTGGGCGAGGCATTTGGCATGAACGGAACGCCAATGATCGTTACCCAAAAAGGCAACATTTTGCCGGGCTATGTGCCGGCCGCGCAGTTGGCCAAAATTTTGGCAAGCGAATAAAACTGAGGCGGTCCGGTTTGTCGTCGGACCGCCGTTCGCTTTACCGGATCGTCACTTCTACCCTACGGTTTTTCGGTTCCGCGGTTTCGTCCGGGGTTTTAACCAACAAATTCTTCTCGCCGTGCGAGGTCACGGTCACTTCTTTAACATCCAGTTTGCTCGGATCGAACAAACGGCTCACTTCAATTGCGCGTTCGCGGGCCAGTTTTTCGTTCTTATCGGCGTTGCCGACCGTGTCGGTATGACCGATTACCGAAATATCGGCGGCCGGATGTTTGCCGGCTGCCTCAATGATTTTCGGTATCAGCGCGGCAGATTCCTGAGTTAACTTGGCGCCTCCGGTCTCGAAATAAAGCAGATATACCTCGGGGCGCACCGGCTCGGACGCTAACGCCCGTCCGAAATCTTTTTCGATGCGTTGTTGCTCGACTTTAAACACGGTCTTATCGTTCGTCAGCGCCGCGCCGTAGCCGGCCGTTTCGATCAACGTTTCGCCGGCCGGGCTGCTGAAAGTGACTTTACCAGTGCTGCCGTCGTGGTCTTCCAGCAGAACCAAGTAAGATTCGGTGCAGCCGCCCAAAGCCATTGCAGCGGCAAGTGTCAGGGGTTTTCTCAAAGTAAGCATTTTGGTCATGGCAGGTACCCGGTTTATTCGGCAATTTTGACTAGAAAACGTGTCCCTCTGACGGCGATCACGCCGGTCGGAGTGTTGAGCCTGACTGCCTCCGGCTTAAGCTTGGCGATGACTCCGGAGATGTAGTGTAGAGTTCCCCTCAATAGACTGGCGTTCAGTTCCAGTTTGTCCTGCTCCGGCAAAAACTGGTAAGCCTCGATTTTTAATTCGGTGTTAGGTCCGATGGAAAGCACCGTATTGTCTTTGAGCGTTAAGCCGGCAGAGCCATTCGCATCGGTTTTAATCGTATCGCCGATACGCACGGCCGATCCCAGGCCCGCTTTTAACGTAGCGCCCGCTTCGATGATTGAGGTTTCGTCGGTAGAGGTTTTGATGTATCCGATGATGCTATCGTCGGCGAAGGCGGCGGTAGAGAGCGTGAGGACAAGCCCTAGGCATAGCAGCGTGACAAAACGATTCATAAGAGCCTCGAGATTCAAAAAAAGGGTGGTAAAAACTCACCGCGGTAGCGGCTTTGAGGTATCGGCCAAGTATAGTCGGTATTGGCGGCTTGCCGAGAAACGGGGCGTCTTTAGCGGTCAGGTGTCGTGACGTCTTCAATCTCGATCGGAAATTCCACCCAAAAGGTGCTGCCCATGCCCGGCGTGCTGCTAACGCCTACGCTTCCGTCCATCAGCTCGGCCAGTTGTTTGGTAATCGCCAAGCCAATACCGGTGCCTTCGATTTCGCTATTCTCGGCGCCCAAACGTTGAAACGATTGAAACAGCAATTTCTGCTCTTGTGTCGCCAATCCTTCTCCGGCATCCACGACCGAAATGCGGATGCGGTTGCTGCCGATACGCTGGGTGTGCAAATCGATACGGCCGGCCGGCCTGTTATATTTGACGGCATTTGACAGGAAATTCAGCAGTATCTGTTTTGCCCGTTTCGGGTCGACCTTCAGTAAAAGGTCCTGCGGTAACGAATTCCGGGCGGTCAAGTCCAGTCCTTTGCTACGCGCCAATGGCGTGATCAGCGCAGCGCAGTCGCCGATCAAGTCCTGTAGCGCCACGCTTTGAATATTCATCGCGATTTTGCCGGATTCGATTTTGGCGAGATCGAGCAGTTCGTTGATCAAGCCTAGTAAATGCTGACCGGCTTTCAGGATCTCGTTCACCGAATCCAGATGGTAAGGATCCAAAGGATGTTCGGGATCGTCCATCTGCAGCAGTTGCGCGAAACCGATTACCGCGTTTAACGGCGTACGCAACTCGTGGCTCATTTGCGATAAAAACTGGCTTTTAGCCAGACTGACCTGCTCGGCGCGGTTGATCAGCTCGCGCATCACGGCCTGCTCTTCGGTCTTTTGCAACAACATTTTCGCCATCAACATTCTTTCGCCGATATCGTTGATGCTGATTACGGCCCCGCTAGGCCCATTTTTACCCGCCATCAACGGCGCAATTGCCAGATTGGCGGTAATCTGGTGCTGGCCCGATACGGTCAAACTGCAATGGCTGAATTTCATCGGGGCGTTTTCGGCAATGCTTTTTCGGATCAGGTCGGCCATGGCAACAGGTTTGTCGCGGATTTCCAGCGCGAAAATCCGGTCTATCTGCTGACTGCTGGAATTGGGCGGTCTATTGCCGACGATGTCGATGGCGGCGGAGTTCATGTAATCGATGACGCCGTCTGGCGTCGTAGTGATCACACCGTCGGCGATCGCGTTCAGCGTGATAAACGCGCGTTTTCGCTCGGCAAACAAGGACTGAATCAGCTTTTCGAAATGGCGCCAACTACGTAGCGGATAGCTGAACCACAGGACGCACAGCGCGACCGATGGCGCGAACCAATAGTGGCTCAATCGTAACAGCAGCCAACTGCAAAGTAGAATTAGCGCCGACAGCGCCAATACCGCCGGCGGCAACCAGCGCGGCGAGAAACGGGTGCTGAGCGAAACCGAAACGCCGGCGACGGCGAGGCTGGCGATAAATTGCCAAATTCCAGGTAAGGGCTGCCACAGGGTTTGTTTCAACAAGCCGTCCAGGCCCGCGGCGATAAATTCGACTCCGGTCATCGGCCGGCCGCCAACCGCCAGCGGCGCCGGCAATTCGCGTTCCAGGCCGCTGGCGGTCAGCCCGACCAATACGTATTTGCCGTCGAATGTTCGCGCCGGGATTTTGCCGGATAAAACCGCCGAGTAGGAAAGGCGGACGAAATCGGTGCTGGGATCGAAGAACGGCAGCCAAACCCTAAAATCGCCCTCCAACGAGTCGTGGCCGTTTTCGGTGCGCAAGCCGGGCAGATTTTCGAGAAACTCCGGGTGCTGTTGCGCGTACAGCGCCAACGGCATCGCCGGCCAGCGCCTTTCGCCCAAACCGGCTTCCAGCAGAATACTGCGGCTGACGCCGTCTTTATCCAGATCGACGTTGGCGTGGCCGAGTGCGGCATGTTTGGCGTAGTCGGCCAGCGGCAAGGTTTCCACTAAGGTCTTGCCGTTATATTCGACCACAACCGGCAGTACTACCGGCCGGGCTTGTGCCAGCGCCCGCGCCAGATGGGCATCCGCTTCGGGGTGCGATTTGTCGGCTTCGGAAAAAATGAAATCCAGCGCCACTGCGCGCGGTTTCGACTGCGCCAAAAACTCTAGCAAGCGGGCATGGATGTCTCGTGGCCATGGCCAACGGCCGAATTCGGCCAAGCTTTCTTGATCGACTTCGATGATAACGATCTCCGGCGAAGCCGGCGAGGCCAACAAAGGCAGTTGCAGGTCGTAGACCCAGCGATCGACACGCCACAAGGCGTCGCTTGCGGTCAATATGACCGTCAACAACGTCAAAATGGAAATTAACACTGGTTTGTCGCAGCGGCGTTTCGCCATGGGGATCGTCTAAAGAGCGGCAGAGCCTCAATTATAGTCCGATAGCGCTAAGGCGAGTAATGCCAGCGACTGTTAGCGCGCGTTTGACTTCGCCCTCCGGGCGTACCGGGTTCGTCGCCTATCGGTTGCCGTAGCTTTTCATCAGACCGGCCAGACGGTATAGAGTATCCAAAGCTTGTTTGGGGCTGAGTTGGTCAGGGTCGAGTTCGGCGAGTAACACCAGTGCCGGATGGCATTCCTGACTGGTAAACAAATCGAATTGGTTGATTTCGCTACGGTCCTGTTGCTCGATGTAAGCGGTATTTTCCAGTTGCGCCAGTTTTTGTTTGGCATTGGCGATCACCGACTGCGGCACGCCGGCCAAGGCCGCGACTTGCAGGCCGTAGCTCTGGCTGGCCGGGCCGTCTTTCACCGCATGCAGAAACACGATCTTGTCGCCGTGTTCCATCGCATCCAGATGAATGTTATGGATGCCGGTTTGTTCTTCGGCCAGTGTGGTCAGCTCGAAGTAGTGGGTGGCGAACAGGGTAAAGGCTTTGACGTTGCGGGCCAGATAATCGGCGCAGGCCCAGGCCAGCGACAAACCGTCGAAAGTGCTGGTGCCGCGGCCGATTTCGTCCATCAAAATCAGACTGTTGGCGCTGGCGTTGTGCAGGATGTTGGCAGTTTCCGACATTTCCACCATGAAGGTGGAGCGGCCGCTGGCCAAGTCGTCGGAGGCGCCGATGCGGGTGAAGATTTTGTCGATCGGCCCGCAAGTCAACGTTTGCGCCGGCACGTAGCAGCCGATATGGGCCAGCAACACGATCAGCGCCGCTTGGCGCATGTAGGTCGATTTACCGCCCATGTTCGGACCGGTGATGACCAGCATGCGCCGGTTGCCGGAAAAATCCAGATCGTTGGCGACGAAGGGGATGCTGGACAGTTGCTCTACCACCGGATGGCGACCGGCGACGATGTGGATGCCGGGTTCCTGGGTCAATACCGGCTGGCTCCAGTTTAAGGTTTCGGCGCGCTCGGCAAAGTTGACCAGCACGTCCAGTTCCGCCAGTGCCGTCGCGCATTGCTGCAAATCCAGCAAAGCCTCGCCCAGCGTGTCCAGCAAGTCGTCGTACAAGGCTTTTTCGAAAGCCAGCGATTTTTCCCGTGCGCTCAGTACCTTGTCCTCGAACGACTTCAATTCCGGCGTGATGTAACGTTCCGCGCCCTTCAGGGTTTGCTTGCGGGTGTAATGCACCGGAACTTTGTCGGCTTGGGCATTGGAGATTTCGATGTAATAACCGTGCACCCGGTTGTAATTGACCTTGAGGTTGGCGATGCCGGTGGCGGCCCGCTCGCGTTGCTCCATGTCGATCAAAAACTGGTCGGCGTTCTGGCTCAGGTTGCGCAGTTCGTCGAGTTCGGCATTGAAGCCCGGTGCGATGACGCCGCCGTCGCGGATCAATACCGGCGGATTGTCGATGATCGCTCGTTGCAGCAGATCGACCAACTCGGGGTGTTCTTTTAGTTGCAGGCGTAAGGCTTCCAAATGAGGATTGTCACTGCCGGCCAGTTTTTGTTGCAGCTCAGGAAGCACCGCCAAGGTCAGGCGCAGGGTCAACAGGTCGCGCGGTCTGGCCGATTTCAACGCAATCCGCGAGCTGATGCGCTCGATGTCGCCGACTTGGCGCAGGCTGGTTTGCAGATCGCGGTGCAGCTCGTGGTCGATCAGGCTGGCGATGCAGGCGTAACGGCCGTTGACTACGGCCTGGTCGCGCAACGGCCGATGCAGCCAGCGCCGCAAACAGCGGCTGCCCATTGCGGTGGCGGTTTTGTCCAATACGCCGAGCAGCGTGTATTGCAATTGGCCGCTGGGGTGGCTGTCCAACTCCAGATTGCGGCGGCTGGCGGCGTCCAGGCTGATGCTGTCGTCGGCGTGCTCGACGGCGATGCCCTGGATGTGGGGCAGGGCGTTGAACTGGGTGTCGCGCACGTATTGCAACAGACAGCCGGCCGCGCAAATCGCCGCCGGCAGTTGCTCGCAACCGAAGCCCTTCAAGTCGTGGCAGTTGAATTGCTTCAAAATCAATTGCCGGCAACTGTCCAATTCAAAATGCCAGGGCGGCCGCCTGCACAGGCCCTTGCGCTCCTTGATCGCGGCGGGCAGGGCTTGGTCTTCGCTGAACAGCAGTTCGGCCGGATTCAAGCGCTCGATTTCCGCCAGCAACTGGCTGTCGTTTTCCAGTTGTTGCAACACGAACTTGCCGCTGCTCAAATCCAGGCAAGCCAGACCGATTAACTTATCGAAGCGCGCCAGCGCCACCAGCAGATTATCCTTGCGGTCTTCCAGCAGAGCCTCGTCGGTGACCGTGCCGGGGGTGACGATGCGTACCACTTGGCGCTCGACCGGGCCTTTGGACTTTGCCGGGTCGCCGATCTGCTCGCAAATCGCGATCGACTCGCCCTGTTTTAACAAGCGGGCGATGTAGTTCTCGGCGGCGTGGTACGGAATCCCGGCCATCGGAATCGGCGCGCCGGCCGAGGCGCCGCGCGCGGTCAAAGTAATGTCCAGCAACCTTGCGGCGCGCTTGGCATCGTCGTAAAACAGCTCGTAAAAATCGCCCATCCGGTAAAACAACAAAATCTCCGGATGCTGCGCCTTGATGCGCAGGTATTGCTGCATCATCGGCGTATGGGGAGATTCGTTGGCTGGCTTAGACGATTGTTTTTCTGGGCTGTTCATTGATTAAGTTAATGAAATATCTTGAAAACGTTCTTTGTTCCGGTGCTGATGGTGCGTGCCGAAACTTGCCCGGCATTTGGTGTTGAGCACCGGATTGGGTGTAGGTTTTTGGTATCGATTTGCGCAAACGCTGGCCTCCAAAAACACATCCCGGAATCCAATTCAAGGCCAATGCCTTAAGCGCGTTAACCGACTCGGCAAGTCTTTTTGCCGGCTATCCCGGCGCGCTATTGTCGCTTGGCAGACGCTGAAAAACCAGCGGCAGGCTGTGATTGAGATTGAGTGTGGAGCAGGACTTGTCCGTTTAAAGGAAACAGGTAGGGCGAAAAGGCCGGCTTTGGCCCGACTCCGCCAAGGCCCGTGCCGGGTTATCGCTGTAGGGCATGGTAAGTCAAGCGTTACCGGCACCCAATACGGCTCGCATCGGCTGAAACGCCACGCCGTTGGCCTGTACCGCCGTGCCGAGTTCGACAAAACCGAAACGCCGATACACTGCGACCGCGTTCAAGCTGGCGTTGACGGTAAATTCGCCCGGATTACCGGCGTCGAGTGCCCCGGTTTTGACCCATTGCCACAAATGGCGTGCCAATCCCCGGTTTTGAAAAACTTTGGCTACGAACAGGTGATACAAATGTCGATGCTCCCGCATCGCCATCACGCCGGCCAGTTCGCCATTGGCTTCCGCCAGCCAATAGCGGAAATCGGCGTCTTCAATATAACCGGCAATCGCCGCCTCGCCGACGGCCGCCAGAAACACTTCCGCGCCTGCGCCGTCCGCCGATAGCAGAAAAGGCCGGCTCAGCGCCGCGATCAAGTGGCTGATAGGTGCGGCGTCGGCGACCGTAGCGCGGCGCATCGTCACCGATTTAATCCAATCAAAATCCGTCACGACAACCGCCGCCTCATCGTTCCGCCGCTTAGGCTTGCCATAGGCCCGGCATCGGGACGTAGCCAGGCAGGGCGCGGATGCGCTGAAACCAGGCGACGATGTTGGGGTAATCGCCGATGGCGATGCCACCTTCCGGCGCCAACGCCAGGTAGGGGTAGACGGCCAAGTCGGCCAGCGACAGCCGGTCGTTGGCCAGCCAATCGTGGTTTTGCAGATGGCCTTCGACGATGCCCAGCACTTTGTCGGCGACTTGTTGCGCCCGCGCCGTATCGATGGCGCGGCCGAACTTGTGATGCACCCGCAGTATGGCCGGGCCATTGAAGATCTCGTTGGCGGCGGTCGAAAGCCACGCCGCGATTTGCGCCAGTTGGTAAGCGTCGCCCGGCCACCAGGTCTCGCCGCCGTAGCGTTTGGCCAGATACACCAAAATGGCCTGACTGTCGCGAATCGTCAGGCCGTCGTCCTCCAGCACCGGCACCTGACCGAACGGATTGACTTGCAAAAAGTCGCTGCCGCGTTGCTCGCCGCCCAGCAAATCCACCGGCCGGGTTTGGTAAGGCAGCCCCAGCAGGCTCAACAGCAGCCGGACCTTGTGGCAATTGCCGGATAAGGCCATGTCGTAAAGCGTGATCATCTAAATTCCCTTGGTTTTGAAGTATCCACTATTGATAATTTAGCCTGAAGCCGAGGCGGGACTAAAGGGTATTTGAATGGAATGCTACGGGCTAAAAATTGGCCGCTTAACGCTGTAAATCTCCGGATGCCAAAAGACGCAAAGCGAACCGGCGCGGCTTTTGGCAGTCCGAGTGAATTTGCATTGTTAGCTTTCAATTTCACTGACCTCTAGCAGCCAAATTGCTGCAAGGGAAATAGTGGCTTTATTACAGAGGTGAATATAAGCGCTGTAAGGAATTTCATGGCGCGCCCCCGACCCACCACTTCGATAAATTATTTTTTCACCATCACGCCAAATTGACGCATGATGAGAACCATTGCGTAGGGTACTATCCAAGCAATCAGTGAATGCTGAAAACTCCGGGACTGTCTCAAACGGCTTAGCTCTTTTTGCCTTCTCCACATCTTTGGTGTATTTACTCCAGCTCATCGTCTGGAACTGATCGTACGGACGACCAAGACTCATATTGTTAAAAGCGGCCAATGTGGATATAGCAGTTGTTAATACCTCGAAGGCTTGACCATAATAAAGCTTCACCTGATCAAAAGACTTTGAACCGATTATACGATCCTGGACATCGTCGTCACCTAACCGGGCATGACTCAGCAGCTGAGTAAACTGTCCGTGGTATCTGAAGTAATCTGAAAAAGTGTTCAAATAAGCAGCTGTTCGCTCTTCTTTCAATTCCGCGTTGTAGTATGCAGAAAACCGCTTCACCTCCTGAGGGTAGTTCTTTTTTATGTTCTGGATGAGAGTGATAGATGGTTGAAGGATATTTGTAATCTGAGGGTATAGAAGGTCAGTAAAAAAACTGATGAGCACTTCATCTGTATTTTCAGCTGTCGTCTCCGGCCGATATTCTTGTCGTTGCCGCAAGAAGTCAGACCGTAGTCTTTCGATTTTCTTGTCTGCGTCATGCTTGGCTTCAAGTGCCACTGCTCGCTTCACCAAGCTCCAGATATGCTTGCAATTTGGAATCTCGAAAGTACCTGCAAGGTCATTCTGATATTTGCCAATTGTTGGTCTGACATGCGGAATAATCTTTGCGCCTTGTTTCAGAGACACAAAACTCATTGGAGAGTGGTATTCAGCTTCAGTAAATGCGAAGTTTGGGTGTAAATTGATAAGCGTCGAATTATCTTGCTCGCTTCGCATTAAGGAAAAGTTTTCCTCCGCTGTAAACCAAGCCCGTGGAGCGTCGGTGCGTACTGCAACAGTAATACTCGATCCGCATTCTCCGCAGTCGAAGTAATGCTCCTGGTAGGTTTCAATACCTACTCCAGCCCGGAGAGTATGAGGATGATCGCAGGTAGCGCATTTTCCCCAACCACGAATTACCATAAGTCTTTACCTTAGAAGCTAATTAGCAATTAGAAAGTTCTGTATAACATCAATGATAGGCGGCTATGACTGGTAATGATTTGATCGTCGCCATTGAAACACGCCACGTGTCAGGCAGCAGCGGGACGATTTTACTCGACCAAGCAATGTAAATGGAATTAACCCTAAGTGAGGCCTATGTCACCTATATCGTTTCGAACCGCGTCCGCCTCGGATGAGCCGTTCTTATGGCAAGCACAGTATTTCGCAGCCTTGCTCAACCAGCAGGACGAACCGGTGGCGGCGGTTAGGGCCGACCCGCGTCTGGCTTGCTATGTAGGCGGTTGGGGCCGGGATGGCGATATCGGTGTCGTTGCCGAAAGCGGCGACCAGCCGGTCGGCGCTGCTTGGTGCCGTTAGTTTGCGCCGCAGGCGCCGGGTTGGGGTTGGATCGACGCGACAACGCCGAAGCTTTCGCTTGCGGTGCTACCCGAATTTCGGCACATGGGTCTGCGTATCGCTTTACTGGAACGCTTGATCGTCGCCGGTTCCGAGCACCACGCCGCGCTTTGTCTGGCAGTGCGCACCACCATTCCAGCCTTGCTGTTGTACCGGAGGCTGGGGTTTCGCATACTGCTGGAACGAGATTTCTACAACCTCAATGGGGTGTTGTCTCACGTCATGGTGCGCCGCTGCGACGGTCCGAGACGGCTGGACCCAGATAGCGTGCCGCACTCTATGCTTGGGCCGGAGAACTGATCATTGCAGGTTTTTTGGGGTGAGCCGCGATAAGCCGTTACCCGATTCGAGCAGTCGTCCCGCGGCATGACCACAGGGCGGGCCGTTGAGACCACGCTGGGAGCCAAGAATAGCGAATCCCCGAGGGGGCGCGAGGGATTCGCCGGATTGTCGAATTGGTGTTCTGGGCCGCGCCGATAGACGGGCCCGCTGGTTGATAGGGCTAGAACAATCCGCTAATCACGCCGTCGTCGCTGATATCGATACGTTCGGCGGCCGGGACTTTCGGCAGGCCGGGCATGGTCATCATGTCGCCGGCGATAGCGACGATAAAGCCGGCGCCGTTGGCGAGACGGACTTCGCTGATTTCTACGTTATGACCGCTGGGCGCGCCCTTGGCGTTGGGATTAGTCGAGAACGACATCTGCGTCTTGGCCATGCAGATCGGGAAGTGGCCGTAGTTAGCTTGCAAGGCCTTGATGTCGGCCATGACTTTCGGGCTGGCGCTGACGCTGCCGGCGCCGTAAAGCTTGGTGGCGATGGCTTCGATCTTGTTCCACAGCGGCAGCTCGTCGTCGTAAACGTAATTGAAGGCCGGCTCGCGGTTATCGACAATGTTCAACACCTCGCGCGCCAGCTCTTCCGCCCCGGCGCCGCCGTGCGCCCAATGCTTGGCGATCACGCATTTGGCGCCCAAGCTTTCGCATTGGTTTTTCAGCCATTGGATTTCGGCGTCGGTGTCGAAGGTGAAATGGTTGATGCTGACCACGCACGGCAGGCCGTAGTGGTTTTTGATGTTGCTCAGGTGGCGTTCCAGGTTGGCGAAGCCTTTTTCCAACGCGGCCAGATTTTCCTGGTTCAATTCGTCCTTAGCCACGCCGCCGTGGAATTTCAGCGCCCGTACTGTCGCCACCAACACCACCGCCGACGGCTTCAGACCGGACATGCGGCATTTGATGTCCAGAAACTTCTCCGCGCCCAAATCGGCGCCGAAGCCGGCCTCGGTGACTGCGTAATCGGCCAGTTTCAGCGCGGTTTTGGTGGCAGTGACGGTGTTGCAGCCGTGGGCGATGTTGGCGAACGGGCCGCCGTGGATGATCGCCAGATTGTTTTCCAGGGTTTGCACCAGATTGGGTTTGATCGCGTCTTTCAACACCGCCGCCATCGCGCCGTGGGCGTTCAGGTCGCGGGCGTAAACCGGGGTGACTTTGTCCGATTTGTAGCCGATGACGATGCGGCCCAGGCGCTCTTTCAAATCGGCGCGGCTGGTGGCGAGGCACAGAATCGCCATCACTTCCGAGGCAACGACGATGTCGAAGCCATCTTCGCGCAGATAGCCGTTGGCCGCGCCGCCCATGCCGACCACGATCTTGCGCAAGGCGCGATCGTTCATGTCCATCACCCGCTTCCATTGGATGCGGCGCGGGTCGATGTCCAGCTTGTTGCCGTGGTTGATGTGGTTGTCGATCAGCGCCGACAGCAGGTTGTGGGCGATGCCGATGGCGTGGAAGTCGCCGGTGAAATGCAGGTTGATGTCTTCCATCGGCACCACCTGGGCGTAGCCGCCGCCGGCTGCGCCGCCCTTGACGCCGAAGCAGGGGCCCAGCGACGGCTCGCGCAAACAGATGATGGTTTTCTTGCCGATGCGATTCAGCGCATCGCCCAAACCGACCGTGGTGGTGGTTTTGCCTTCGCCGGCCGGGGTCGGCGAAATGGCGGTGACCAGTATCAATTTACCGTCGGCTTTATCGGTCAGACTGTTGACGTATTCCAGGGAAATTTTGGCTTTGTAATGGCCGTATGGGTCGAGATGTTCGGCCGGGATGGCGAATTTTTCTCCGGCCAAATCGATAATAGGGCGCATTTTTGCTTGTTGGGCAATTTCGATGTCTGACATGTTGAATATCCTGGATACTAAATTAAAGCTCGAAGCGGCGAGGAGACCGGCTGACGGCGGAAATGGCGGCTATTTTAGAGGGCAACGGCCGCAGCAGCCAGAAAAAATCGGCGGAGCGGCGTCTTTTATGACCTGCCGAGGGCAGGGCGGAACAACTAACGCTTGCCGCCCGGTGGCGGCAAGCTTGCTTAGACAGGCGGCAATCAGTAACTGATGACTTCGCTACCTTTACCGACCAACACCACGTCGGCGTCGCGCATCGCGAACAGGCCGTTGGTGATGACGCCGGGGATGTTGTTGATCGCTTGTTCGGTGCCGACCGGGTCGACGATGCTCATATTGTGCACGTCCAGAATCTCGCAGCCGTTGTCGGTGATGTAAGGTTGGCCGGTTTCCTTGTTCATGCGCAAGATCGGTTGGCCGCCCAGTTTGACCAATTGGCGGGCGACGAAGCTGCGTGACAGCGGCAGCACTTCCACCGGCAGCGGGAACTTGCCCATCACGTCGACGCACTTGGTCTCGTCGACGATGCAGACGAATTTCTTGCTGGCGCCGGCGATGATTTTCTCGCGGGTCAGCGCGCCGCCGCCGCCTTTCAACATTTTGCGGTGCGGGGTGACTTCGTCGGCGCCGTCGACATAAATGTCCAGGTCGCCGCTGTCGTTCAATTCAATGACTTTAATCCCGATCGATCTGAGGTGCTCGGTGGTTTTGATCGAGCTGGACACGGCGGCTTCGATATCGTTTTTAAAGTTGCAGTCGGCCAGTTGGTTGATCAAATGCGTCACCGTCGAGCCGGTGCCCATGCCGATGATCGGTACGTTTTTCAGGTATTGCAATGCGGCGGCGGCGACTTGTTTTTTTAATTCGTCTTGAGTCATGTGTGATGGTCCTGATGGTTATGCTCTTATGAATCCTGACACGGCTTTCAACCCGTCATTGTGTGGGATAATACCCGATTAACGCTGATCGCTCAGCAGTTTTTAAGGCCAGGAATGCGCGGCGCGACAGGATGCTGGCGCCGAGGATAGCGATGCTGAATTACATAGAAAAAATATTGCGGGCCCGGGTTTACGACGTGGCCGAGGAAACCCCGCTGGACTATGCGCCGACCTTGTCTGAGCGAGTCAACAACCGGGTCTATCTGAAGCGCGAGGACCTGCAGCCGGTGTTTTCCTTCAAGCTGCGCGGCGCGTATAACAAAATTGCGTCGTTGACGCCGGAGCAGACCGCCAACGGCGTGATCGCCGCCTCGGCCGGCAACCATGCCCAGGGCGTCGCGTTGGCGGCGAAACGGCTCGGCATCAAAGCCTTGATCGTGATGCCGAAAACCACGCCGGAAATCAAAGTCAAATCGGTCAAGGCGCGCGGCGCCAAAGCCGTGTTGCACGGCGACTCCTACGACGACGCCTACGCTCACGCCATGGAATTGGCCGCCGAGAAAGGCATGACCTTTATCCACCCTTACGACGACCCGGACGTAATCGCCGGCCAGGGCACGGTGGCGATGGAAATTTTGCGCCAGCGCAACGGCGAGATTCACGCCATCTTCGTGCCGGTCGGCGGCGGCGGCTTGATTGCCGGCATCGCCGCCTACGTCAAATTCGTACGGCCGGAGATCAAAGTCATCGCGGTCGAGCCTGACGACGCCGATTGCCTGAATCAGGCCTTACGCGCCGGTGAGCGGGTGGTGTTGGAGCAGGTCGGCCTATTCGCCGACGGCGTCGCGGTCAAGCAAATCGGCGCGGAACCGTTTCGGATTGCGCGGCAGTTCGTCGACGAGGTGGTTACGGTCGGCACCGACGAAATCTGCGCGGCGATCAAGGACATTTTCGACGATACCCGCTCGATGGCCGAGCCGGCCGGCGCCTTGGCCGTGGCCGGCCTGAAAAAATACGCCGAACTCAACGGTTTGCAGCAACAAACCCTGATCGCGATCGACAGCGGCGCCAACATCAATTTCGACCGGCTGCGCTATGTTGCCGAGCGGACCCAAGTCGGCGAGCATCGCGAGATTTTGCTGGCGGTGACCATTCCCGAGTCGCCCGGCAGTTTCCTGAAATTCTGTAAAGCGCTGGGCAAACGCAACATCACCGAGTTCAATTACCGTTATTTCGACCCGACCATGGCCCAGGTCTTCGTCGGCATCAGCAGTAGCGGCGCCGAGACCGACCGGCAGCAATTGCTGGAGCATTTGGCCGCAGAAGGCTTTGCCGTGACGGATATGACCGGTAACGAGTTGGCCAAGGACCATATCCGGTACATGGTCGGCGGCCATGCGCCGTACGATGTCAAAGAACGGGTTTACAGTCTGCAATTTCCGGAGCGGCCCGGCGCCTTGTTGAAGTTTTTGATGGCGTTGGGCAGCCAATGGAATATCAGCCTGTTCCATTACCGCAACCACGGCGCCGCATTCGGCAAGGTGTTGATCGGCTTGCAGCTCGGCGATGCGGAAGCGGTGCATTTCGAACAATGCCTGAACGCGTTGCAACTGCTTTACCGGCAGGAGACCGGGAACCCGGCCTACCGCTTGTTTGCCGGCGGTGCTTCGACTTAGCCCGGTTTCGGCAAAAACTCCGGGAGCGTGCTATTTTCCAGTAAACCCTTCAACCCGGAACAGGCGGCGGACATGAGCAAAAAACATCAAAAACAGGCCGAGGCACCCGATTACAAGGACGTGCTACACGAATTGCAGGTGGAACTGGTCAAGCTGCAAAATCACATCATCAAGCACGGCGACAAGATTTTGATTTTGTTCGAGGGTCGCGACGCCGGCGGCAAGGACGGCGCCATCAAGCGCATCATCCAGCATCTCAGTCCGCGCGAAATCCGGGTGGTTGCGTTGGGCAAGCCGTCCGACCGCGACAACAGTACCTGGTATTTTCAACGCTATACCGCGCATTTGCCGGCGGCGCAGGAGTTGGTGCTGTTCAACCGCAGCTGGTACAACCGGGCCGGGGTGGAGCGGGTCATGGGTTTTTGCAGCGACAACGAATACCACGAGTTCATCGAAACGGTTTCGCATTACGAGCAACTGCTGGTACGCTCCGGCATCAAGTTGCTGAAGTATTACCTGGACATCAGCAAAGGCGAACAAAAAAAACGTCTGGGCCAACGCCAGAAAGACCCGTTAAAACAATGGAAAATCAGCCCGATCGACAAGGAAGCCCAAAAGCACTGGCAAGCCTACAGCGAGGCGCGCAACATCATGTTCGCCAGAACCCACCACTTATCGGCGCCGTGGACCATCGTCAAAGCCGACGACAAAAAGCTGGCCAGAATCAATTTGATCAAGGATTTGCTGTTCCGGCTGGACTACAAAGGCAAGAACGAAGCACTGGTGTTGCCGGACGCCGATATCGTGTTCAGTTACGAAGAAAGTTATCTGCACAACGGCATGATTGCGCCGTGACCGGTGCGGTTTCGGCCGGAGTATACCGTCGCCGTTGACGCGGCATCGGCTTGGTCCGGGAAGGCTGGCAATGCCAGCCTTCCCGCGGCCCGATCGTAAATCACACCCGACGGCCAGGATTTTTCAGCACCCCACTGGCCCAACCGACCGCTACCGACACCCCTTGCGCCGGAATCCGACCGTCGTCTCCGGTCCAGCTCCGGCCGCGCCGGAAGATTGCTCGCCTCCACTCGCCTTGATCGAAACCGCCCAATTTGGCACAAGGCTATTGAGCTGCGTCGAACCGGCCTTGACTTTTGTCTCCCCAAACCACCGCCTGCAAGCGTTGTCTTGTAACGAGGTTCAGGAATTTCGCCGGTTTCACAGGCTTAATTCGCCCGATGCAACTTGTTTTACCGGAATGCAGGCGGGGCAGGATACCTGCAGCAACTCGCCGCTATGGCGGTGGCGGATCGGCCGGGCCCGGCCGTCGGTTTGGTTCATGGCCTGAAATAGCCGGTTTTCCTCGGCGATCACTTCATGTTCGTGTTCGAAAGGATACAGCCCCGGCGCCAAGCCGCCGCCGGCGATGAAGTGTTCGCTATCCAATAGCATCAATTTGGCGTGCAGTAATTCGTGCAATAAAGCGTCGGCCGGAGCGATGCTGCACGCCGGGGTAGCGTCGCAGCCGGGGTCGCCGAGCAATTGCGCGCCGAGGCGGGTATCGAAACGGATCGTCACGCTGCTGATGCCGAATTGGTTACCGAATGCCACGGTTTGCCAAGCGCCGGCCTGGTAATCCAACCCGATTTTTTGGCCGCGTAATTCGCCGATCAGCGCTACTGCCTGCGGATAACGCGAAAAATAGTCCGCGATGGTTTGCAGATCGGCGTTGACCGTGGGTGGGTCGCCTGATTTTTTTTGGTAGAGCGATTGCAGGAACTCGGCGATGTCGGCTGCCGCGGCGGAATCAACCTGCACGTTCGTCTGTTTTTGGCTGTAGGCGGCGAGTACTTGCGCCGCTGACGGCGGATGCCAGTGGCGCAAACGAATCACGCCATCGCCGGTGTTGGCGCTAGCGCCGAGCGGACTTGGCAAATGCTGGCCGGCCACCACGTTGACCGGCAAGAGTTCATCGGCGCCGATGCTACGCGAGACCGCGCTGAGGCCGATACAAAAACTCAATACCAGGCCGATGCCGCGGCGGCGGTTGGCGTCGGCCCAGGTTTGCTCGCGGCGGCGGGCATCTTCCTTCAGGTACAGCGCATAGCGTTCGGCGATGGCTTGCAATTCGGCGAAGGCCGCCGGCTCGCTCCGGCTCAGGTCGGCTTGGCAGACCAGGGCCGGGCGGCCGCCGATTTGGCAGGGATGCAGAAAATTGCAATCCGGGTGCTGCAGATACCAACGGTTCAACGCCGAGGTTAGGCCGGCTAAGTCGCCGATCGGCGGCTGTGCGCCGGCAAAGGCCTGGTGCAAAAGGTCGATTTCTGTCATGCGGGAAGGTTCTGGTTTGAGTCTGCCGGCGCGGGGCCAAGTGGTTCAGCCACTGTAGCAGCCGCGTAACCAGACCGGCAAGCCTTGCTTGTCTTGTTGCGCTCGCTCCGCCGAGTCTGAGCGATTAGGAAGATTTTGCAACCAATACAACAGCATAGCCATGGCCTGAATCCCGGATTCGCGCGGCCGTGTAATACAAATGTATTACGTTTCATCAAACTGTAACCGACGCGTAACGAAAAACCTCGATTTCAACTGAAATAATTTGCCGCAACTGGAACAGCGCCGGAATGCGCGATGGTTCGCACAGTTAGGGATTGGACAGGGAGCAGGGACGGCACGCAGACGGAGCGGCGAGGGAAGAGGTTAGGGAGTCGGCGGTGGATACAAAAATGGTAGCGGGGAGAGCGGCGCCATCTCGGTGCATTGGTAAGACTAAGGAAGTGTGTAAAAGCCAAACCCGTCGCGAGGCGGGGACGGAAAGCTACGGATGTTGCCGCCAGGCAAGATGGCCGGGTTGTCACCTTGTGTATTTATTTAATTTTTAAATCATCAAGGAAACAAAATGAAAAATCTGAACAAAGCGTTATTAGCTACAGCTCTTTTGGCATCTTCAGCGGGTGCGAATGCGGCGATTTGGGCGTCGTCAACCACCGGTGCAAATGAAGCGTTTTTGTCTGTTTACGACAAAACTCAAAAAACCACGTTTACGCTGGATTTGGGTGTAACTTACAACGACTTCTTCAACAACAAGGATAATGCTGCTTATTCATTGTCTTTTGATTTGAACGCTCTGACTGCTGGTTCTCCAAATGCAAAATGGAGCACTTTCGCTGCCAATATGGATGCCGCCAATACTTCTTGGGGTGTAATGACCACTAACGCTGCAAAGATGTTTGTTACTGGTGAGAAGCCTATAGCTAAGCTTGCCAACCTGGCATCAGCTAACGCAATTGCTGGTGCAATTAGAAATCATGTTAGCCAAGTCAACACAGGTGCATTAGCTGACAACGTTGGCGTTGCCAACGCTAACCAAGCGTCAACCAACAATAGCTCTATCGTAGTTGATTCGGATACAGCCGGTACCGGTCAACATAATCAAAACCTGCCTTTCGCTACCATTTTTGGCCAAGTTTCAGCGGCCGATGCGGATATCAATGGTGCAGATGGTGCATTCTGGTTCTACAACCAAAACAACGGCAACAGCCAAACCTTGCAAAGCTGGCATATGAATTTGGCTGCAGGGAAATTGACTTACGCTGCTCCAGTACCTCTGCCTGCTGCGGTTTGGATGTTTGGCGCCGGTTTGATGGGCGTTTTGCGTTCTACTCGCCGTAAATACGCTGCATAAGACTCGAATCGGGGCGTTTTCCGCCCCGATTACCTTTATTACGTTCAATGAGAGACAATTTTATGAAAAAGTTAGTATTAGGCGTCGCTATCGCCGCGACGCTGTCTTCGGCAGGTGCGCAAGCTGCTTGGACATTCGGTCCAACCGGCGTCCCTGTAATTAACTCTGCCACCACCTACACGGTGCATTTGTCTGGTGCTTCTGCAGCGGAAAAATTCCTGGAAAAGCTGTTCACAGACGCAACTATCGTTGATAGCGAGCAAATCTGCGATACGACCAAGCCGATCTGGAAATTTCAAGATCCTGCAGCGACAGAGCAATATGCTTATCTGTGTGAAAGAGCACCGTTAAACACCTCGCTGCCGACTGGTAAAGCAAACATCTTGATCTACAAACGTAGCGCCGGCGGATCTGCGTTCGGTGTCAGCCCTATCGTTGCCGAAGCTAACGGCGATACTGCGGGCGCTTCCATCGAGTTCTTGAAAATCTCCAGCTCAACCACCTTTGCTAACGGCGGTTGCGATGTGGTTTCTAACCCGGTTGCGGGCACCAGTAGCACTAACGGTACTTTAGGCGTCGTGAAGTGCGCTTACGATCCGGCCAACCCAGCCAGACATGAAAAGAAAATTCCAGACTTTGGCGTTTCCGATGTCGATCCTGGTCAATTCAAAGGTTATAACGCGCCGATCGATTCGGCAACCGGCGCTCCGTATCCCGACGTCTCTACCGACGACGTGTCGAAACTCACCGTTAAAGCTGCCGCTGCGGTTATGTTTGGCGTACCTGTAACCAAAGGTTTGTACTTCACCCTGCAAGCAGCTCAAAAAGTGACCGGCCAAGTTCCGTCCACATGCGCAGTGGGTGACGAAACCGAAGCCTGTATGCCCAGTTTGACCAGTGCCCAGGTGGCTTCAATTCACAGTGGTCAGTTGGCCGATTGGAATCAGTTGAAAGTAGGTACTCAAGGTCTGTACGATTGGGCCGTGGCGCAGGGCAGTTTGACTGCTTATTTGCCAGCGGCCGGTAAAAGTTTTCTGCATACCTGCCGCCGCGAAAACGGCTCAGGCACTCAAGCACAATCTAACATCAAATTCTTGAGCAATCCTTGCAATGCGAGCGCATTAGCGCCAGCTGGTGACGCTGCAGTGGTTGGCGCTGCAGAGGGTGACGGTTACCCAATGATTCATGAGAACTCGACTTCTGGTCGCGTAGACGAGTGCTTGAATGAATTGAATGACGGTGTGAACAACTTGGGTACCGCATTCGATAATACTTTCGGTAAACGTTGGGCCGTAGGTATCCAATCTCTGGAAAAATCCACCACCACTTCTTCCAAGTATCGTTTCGTCAAAGTTGACGGTGTTGCGCCAAAATTGGTTAACGTCGTAAACGGCAGATACAAAGATTGGGCGGAAAACACTTTCCAATACTGGCCTTCACATTCATTCGAAAGCTTGCCGTTAGTTGACGCGTTGATCAAATCTGCAGCTTCACCAACGGTAATGAGTAAATTGAATACGTTCTCTCACACTTTCCACAACGCTGGTGCAACTGTCAGTGAGAAAGGTGCTTTCCTGGCCGTACCTACTAACTATGCGCCACAAGCCAACGGCGCATATAGCTTCAGCAGACCGGTAAACCCTTATACCCATGCTACCTCCAGCGCCGGCACGGACGCTTGCCGTTTGCCCGCGGTATATAACGACAGTGCTGCAGTCTTCGGTGACTCACAACTGTAAGGAATTCAGCTCGGGGCAATCCCGGCCGGAGCCACGGACGGCTCCAAACCTGCAAAACCAGCCGTTTTCGGACGGCTGGTTTTGCTGTTTCAGGGGCTGTTACGGCGGTAAGCAACGGTAACAGCACTGTCATAAAGTTTTAACGTGGCAGAAATAGAATTTAAGGCTACCGGCTTTCAACGGGAAAACCGGGCTTTAGGAAACAACATCATTTTTATGCAGGACACCGGAACGATAGCGCGCAAGCCATGGCTCAGGCTGGTTTGCGCCGCAGCAACCCTGATGACGGTTGCACAGGCAAATGGGGCGGCGGCACAGGCAGCGCCGGAGCAAGCCGCAGCGGTGCAGGGTGCGGCCGAGCCGCAAGCGCCGGCAACCTTCGATTTGCTGGAATTGCGGGTCAAGGGCAATACCTTGCTCGATAAAAAACAACTGGAACGCACGGTCTACCATTTTCTCGGCCCCAACAAGAGCATCGACAACGTCGAAGCCGCCCGCGGCGCCTTGGAAGACTTGTACCGCACCAACGGTTATCAGACCGTCGCGGTCGACATTCCGGAACAGGATGTCAAGAACGGCGTGGTCTATCTGCAAGTAGTGGAAGGCAAGGTATCGCGCTTGCGGGTCAAAGACAGCCGCTATTTCTCGCTGGGCAAAATCAAGGCCGGCGTGCCGGAATTGGCGGAAGGCAACGTGCCCAACTTCAAGAGCATGCAACAGCAATTGACGCAACTGGCCGGGCAAAGCCCGGACCGGCAAATCGTGCCGGTGCTGCGCGCCGGCGAGACCCCCGGCACGCTGGAAGTGGATTTGAACGTGAAGGACGAACTGCCGGTTCACGGCAAGGTGGAATTGAACGGCCGCAATACCTCCAGCACCTCGCGCTTGCGGCTGGTGTCGTCGCTGCGTTACGACAACCTGTGGCAGGAGATGCATAGCGCGTCGCTGATGTACCAAGTCTCGCCGGAAAACAATCAGGAAGTAGACGTTTGGGCCGGTACTTATGCCATGCCGTTGTTCGATAGCGACAGCCGGTTAGCACTGTATGCGGTCAGTTCGTCTTCCAACGCGCAAATCGCCAACGCCGGCGCCTTGTCGGTGATCGGTATCGGTAACATCTACGGTGCCCGCCTGGTCAAGCCCTTGAAACCCTTGGCGGATTACTTCCATACCGCGACCTTGGGCATGGATTACAAGGACTTTCAGGAAGACGTGAATCTGCTCAGCGCCGATTCGATCAAGACGCCGATCAGCTACGCACCGTTTCTAGCGCAATACAGCGGTAGCCTGCGCGGCGCTGAATCGTTTACCAGTTTTGATATAGGCGCGCATTTCTCCTTCCGCGGTTTGGGCAATAACCAGAAGGAATTCGAGAACAAGCGCTATCTGGCCAAAGCCAACTACCTGTTTTTGACCGGCGATTTGAAATTCCAGCACGACCTGCCGCTGGGCATGGAAGTTTACAGCCACGTCGCGGCGCAAGTGGCCGATACGCCGCTGATCAGTAACGAGCAATTCTCGTTGGGCGGCGACGAAAGCGTGCGCGGTTATTTCGAGACCCAGGCGCTGGCCGACGATGCCGTGTTCGGTTCGGTGGAACTGCGCTCGCCGCATCTGGGGCCGAGCGACTGGGAGTTTCTGAACAAATTCAAGCTGCTGGGTTTCCTGGACGTCGGCCGCGGCTGGATCAAGAACGCCTTGCCGGGCAACGTCCGCAGCAATTTCCTCAGCGGCGGCGGCTTCGGTGTGCGGTTTCAAATCTGGCGCAAACTCAGCGGCGCGCTGGATATCGGCATTCCGTTCACGACCCTGGCGCCGGTGCAAAGCGGCGATCCGCGCGTGCATTTTAATATCGCGACCGAGTTTTAAAATAATACGAAGCAGTATTTTGTAATTTATTTGTAATATTTATTTAATTGGGTTTTGGTTTTCAAATTCGTTGTTGTCATAATATTGACATTAATTTTATTTAATACCTTGGTACAATTATTAATTCAGGTTTAAATATTAAACTGAGGTTTGTTGGTTTTTAATAAATTTTGTCGAATATGCGCAATTAGGGGTCGTTTGATAATTGGGTCTATCTGGTAATTAAATTGCGCGGTGCCGAATAACTTTTTGATCGACTTACCCATAACGACGCGAATTTATTGAAAATAAATTGAAGTAGTTAAATTTCATTCTAAAGCCAAACCCGTTGCGAAGCGGGGACGGAAAGCTACGGGTCTTTCTGCTAAGACAGCCGGGTTGCCGCCAGAGCGCTGGTGTACCTTAATTGATCGAGGCAACCTAGACATGGCCAAATCCGCGGCATTTCCACGGCAGACATCCTGCGAACCGTTCCGACTCAATCCTTTGGTGGCTTGCGTCCGTCTGGCGCTGACCGGCGGCATGCTGGTGGGCAGTGCCAGTGCGGCTTGGGCGGACACCGGTCTGCCGATTCCGGCGGCAACGTGGGTCACCAGCGGCGCCGCGACCAACCAGATTATCGGCAATACCCTGCGCATCGATCAAACGACCGACAAAGCGATTTTGAACTGGGACAAGTTTAACGTCGATGCGGGAAAGACCGTCCAATTCGTGCAGCCGAACAGCCAATCGATCGCTTTGAATCGGATCAATCAGCAAGACCCCAGCCGGATCTTCGGCCAGATCATCGCCAACGGCCAGATTTACCTGTACAACAAAAACGGTTTCGTGTTCGGTAAGGAAGCGGTCGTTAATGCCAATAGCTTCATGGCGAGTACCTTGAACATTACCGATCAGATTTTCAATCGAGGTATAGCGAAAGTTTACGATGAAGACGGTGGAGCAGCGCTTGTTATCGAACCGATGCAACCCGGCGACGCCTTAGACCCTAAGACGGTACAAATACTCATTGAGGCGGGCGCCAAAATTCATACGGATAAAGCCGGGCGTATCATTATTGCCGCTCCCAAAATCGAGAATAGAGGCACTCTAACGTCCGAAGAGCAGGGTCAGGTGATTCTCGCTGCGAGCCAGGACAAGGTTTATCTACAACCAGCCGACAAAAACAGTCCGTTTGCCGGTTTGATAGTGGAAGTGGATACCGGCGGTAAGGTTTCCAATTTTGGCGATATTGTCGCCAGACAAGGCAACGTGACCATGGCCGGTTTTGCCGTGAATCAGCAAGGCCGCATCAACGCCACCAGTTCGGTTAAGGTTAACGGCTCGATTCGTCTACTTGCACAGGAACAGCACGGTAAGCTTGGCAATACGTTGGTAGCCACCAAAACCAGCCGCGATACGGACCTGGGCGACGGTCTGGGAACCGAGGCCAAAACCACTTTGGCCGCGGGTAGCGTCACTCAAGTGGTTGCGGATCAAGCCGGAGGGAGCGCTATCGACGAGCAAGCGCAACCGAATGCTTATATCGAAATTACCGGCAACACCGTGCATATGCAATCCGGGGCAACGGTCAAAGCGCCCTCCGGCCAGGTCAATATCAAAGCCACGGACAATTTAGCCACTCCAACGCTAGGAACCAAGGGCCGGATTTATTTTGAAAAAGGAGCTGTGGTCGATGTTTCCGGGACTAAAGGTGTCGTAGCGCCTATCGAGCGCAATGTAGCTGAAATTTCCGTACAAAGTTTTGAGTTACGCGACGCGCCGGTTCAGAGAAGCGGTATTTTGAAGGGAGAGACCGTTCGCGTCGATTTGAGAAAAGGTTCGAAAATTGTCGATACCAGTGGCGCCAAGGCAAGGGTAAGTCGAGGAATCGACGAACGGCTGGGAGAAGGCGGGCAAATCAATTTATCATCCAGCGGCGACATCATTGTTAACGATGGCGCAACTTTCGATATCTCCGGCGGTTATGTGGATTATCAGGGCGGTTATATCAATACCACCAAACTGATGACCGACTATGGGCGGATTGTGGATATCAGTGACGCCGATCCCAAAGAGACCTACATTGCCATAATCGGCCAAGTCACCCAGACCCACAAGAAGTGGGGGGTGGAAAAGATTTGGAATTCGCTCGGACAATTGGGTCAAGGTACGTATGAGCAGGGTTATCGTGAAGCCAATGCCGCCGGATCATTGAATATTAAATCGCCAAATATGGCTTGGAATGGGCGTTTGATCGCCGGTAGCGACGCCGGCTTGTACCAGCGTTCGCCAAGCGCGCGTCCTGACGGTGGAACTTTTATTTTCGATTCAGCGGCATTTGCCAACTCGTTTTCGAACGTGCGTTTCCAAACCGGCAAAGACCCGGTAAGCATTGGCCTGAATCAATTGTTTCCGACGAATGACAAGGGCAAACCAGTTGATCTGGTGCTTTCTACCGATTTAACCAATCGTTCCAATGTGCAGCATGTCGTTGTCAGAGTAAACGGCAGCGCGACGGTCGCTGAGGACGCCAATATTCGAATGGTGCCGGGTGCAGAGTTTTCTGTGCAGGCGCTTGGCAGTGGTCACCCCATGTCCGCCAACGGCGACGGCGCGGCAATTAACGTGCTCGGACAAGTTCATGCGGCCGGAGGCTCGATAACCTTGAACAGCGGCCTGCTAACGGACAGCGAAGGGAATAAGGTGCTGGAGTTGCCCAGCGACTTGCATATCGGTTCGAAGGCGGTTCTGGACGTATCGGGGCGCTGGGTTAACGATCTTCAGGCTGGTTTCGATGCGGCGCAGACGGATCCGCTTTACTTGGACGGCGGCAGCATCAAACTTAGCGCGGTCGGTAATCTTTATGTGAAGGCCGGTTCCTCGATATCTGCGGATGGCGGTGCTCAACTGAAATTGGATGGCGATATTGTTGCCGGTAAGGGCGGCAGTATCGGTTTGAGCGCCAAAGGGCCAGTGGGGCAAGCTTCGACCGTACACCTCGATGGTCTAGTGCGTGCGGCGTCGTTGACTAAAGGTGGTAGTTTATCGATCAGCAGCGGTGAAATACTGATTGGAGATGTACTCGTATCGGCTTTGACAGATCCTATGCGTCTGACGGTCACTAACGGCGGTTTTGCTTTCGATCAGGAATCAGGGTTCTCGGAAATTAAGCTGAATAGTAATTTTGCCGGGTTGACGGTCGCTGCCGGAACTCAATTGGATTTAAAAAACAAAAATCTGGTACTGGATGCCTCGTACCTGAGCCGGTCGTCCGGCCATAGTCTTCGGGATTTTTCCCATTTAGAGTTATTGCCGGAAAACCTGCGGCAAGCTTTCAATTTGGAGTTGAGCTCCCAGTTGGATACCCGCATCGAAACCGGCAGCGCGGTCATCGCCGACAAAGGTTCGTCAATAACCTTGCTGAGTAACAGCGGCAACATTTTTGTCGATGGTCTATTGCAAGCCCTGGCCGGGCGAATTTCCCTGGAAATACGTCCAACCATAGCTCAAGAGTATTCGGCGAGTCAGGCGATATGGGTTGGCGGCAACGCCAACTTATCCGTTGCCGGCACGACACGCCTGAATCCGGTCGACCAATTCGGCTATCAAAGCGGCCAAGTACTGGACGGCGGTGTGATCAATTTCTATGCCGAGCGCGGCGCGGTGGTCCTGGAAGAAGGCTCGAAGCTCAACGTGTCCGGCACTAGAGCGCCCGTTGATATTTTGCAACCTTCAACCCGGTTGGGTTTCACGTACGCCAAAAAAATCGTCGGTTCCAACGCCGGTTCGATAAAAATCGCCGCCGCCGAGGGGGTGGTCATGGACGGTTCGATGTCGGCACGGGCCGGCTCGCCGGAGCTGTTGGGCGGTTCGCTGGCGGTTTCACTGAACCGCTCCCGGCGGTTTTTGCCTGACCAACCGAATATACCGTTTCCGACCGATCCATTGGTGATAAATATCGTACAGTCGGCGCCAAGATCATTGTCCAGAACGGCTAAATTCGGCGACGATTTTGCGGGTGATCTACTCGGCAAAGCCCTGTTGCGGGCGGATTTGGTGGATGCCGCCGGTTTTGCTGACGTGTCCTTGAGCAGTATCGGCAGCGTCGGATTTTTGGGGGACGTGCAGCTTAAAGCCGCCGAGCGCATTAGGATTGATGCCTCGGCCATCAATGCCGTGGGCATCGATGGCGGTGCCGCCGGTACTATCCGTCTGGACACCGGTTTCTTGCAAATCGGCTCCAGTCTGGATCGCAACTTGGCAAGCAACGCCGATGCGGGCGAAGGTCGTTTCACTGCCAACGCGCGTTGGATTCAACTGAACGGCGCTACCCAGTGGAACGGTTTTAACCGGATTGCGTTGAATAGCGCTCACGATATTCGGGGCGTCGGTTTGCGTAACGGCGACGAGCAACGCGATTTTGTCGGCGGCTTGGTGACCGCAGCGAATTTGGATTTGCGGGCGACGCAGATTTATCCGACCACGTTGAGCGATTTCACGTTTGCGGTCGTTAATAATCCTGAAGGCACAATCACGATTTCCGGTAGCAATACCGACGCACCGCCGTTGTCTGCCGGCGGTAACTTGACTTTTAAGGCGGCGCAGATCAACCAGAACGGCGTATTGAAGGCGCCGTTGGGGACTATCAACCTGCAAGCCACATCGAAATTGACAGTGGGCGACAACAGCGTGACCTCGGTATCCGCCAAGGGCATGGTGATTCCGTTTGGCGCGACACAGGGCGGCCTGGATTGGCTTTACCCGTTGGACGATTTACGTAATCTGGTGTTCGAAGCCGCGCCGGAAAAACGGGTGATTTTCGATGCTCCGGAAATTGATATCAAAACCGGCAGCCGCATTGACGTGTCGGGTGGCGGCGATCTTCAGGCTTATGAATTCCAGCCCGGCGCGGGCGGTTCGTTTGATTATCTGCAGCCGGGCAGTTCCTCTTACCAAGGCGGTTTTGCGATTTTGCCGACTTTGGGTAGCCAGTTGGCGCCCTACGACCATTACGAGTCGCAAAATTTTCCGTATGCGCCAGGTTCCACTATTTACTTGAGCGGTAGTGACGAGTTGCCGGCAGGTGAATACGCGATTTTGCCAAGCCATTACGCCTTGTTGCCTGGTGCGTTCCTGGTTACACCGCAAGCTGGAACCCAAGACCTGACTGTCAGACAGTCCACTGTTGATGGCCTATCCGTCGTGTCCGGTTACTTTATTCATGCCGGTAGCCGTGCGGCTGATGCCAGGACCGGTGGCTTCAAAATCGAAAACGGCGCGGATGTCCGGCAAAATTCCAGCTATGACATCAATCGGGGGGATCAGTTTTTCACCCGGAACGCCTTGAAGAAAGATGCGCCGCGTCCCGGGTTGTCGATTGATGCCGGCCAAATCTCTTTGGTGGCGCAGACCCGTCTGGTCATGGATGGCCTTTTCATCAGCGACGCGCTGGCCGGCGGGCGCGGTTCGAAAATGGATATTGCCGCGAATCGTATCGTTGTGACCAACCAACTCAGCGATACGCCGATTTCCGGAACGTTGGAAATTCTGGCCGAGAATTTGAACAAATTACGCGTCGGTAGCTTGTTGTTGGGCGGCGCGCGTAGCCGCAACAAGGGCAACGCCAACGAAACCGATTTGGCTGTTACGGCACAGGAAGTAGTGTTCGACGCAGATACCGAGATTCACGGTAGCGAATTTGCCGTGGCCGCGACCGAAAACGTCGAATTGCAAAGTGGTGCCAAATTGATTGCAGATCGGGCCCTAAGCAGCAGCGATAGTGTATTCAACGTCAGCGGCAATGGCGCGTTGTTAAGGGTTTCCAGCAGCGGGCAAGTGGCCCTGAATCGCACAGGTACGGACGGAACGGCCGGCCAGTTGAATCTGGCAGAAGGTTCCGTATTGAAAACGGATAAGGGTTCGATTCTTTTGGATGCCAGCCAGTCGTCGCAATTGCTTGGCGACATCGATATGACCGGCGGCTCGTTAAATTTGGCGGCCAACGTCATCAATATCGGCGAAGTTGGCGGATTGACCGGCAATGCGTTGAATTTATCCAATCGCAAATTGACCGACCTGACCGTCGACGAACTGATTTTGACCGCGCGCGATAGTATCGGGGTGTACGGTAACGTTGGCCGATTGGCGGCGGACGGCGAATTTCAACGAGACGATAACGGCGATATGCGGGCGATTTACTTTGACCATTTGGCGATCAACGCTGCAGGTCTTGCCGGTTACGGCAGCGGCACCAACCATGCAAAATTGGCGGCCGGCAGGCTGGATTTGCATAATCTGGCCGGCGCCGGCAACCACCAAACCGCCGACGGTAACGGTCATCTGGATCTCAGCGCCGATACCGTGGTGATGGGTAAAGGCCTGTTCACGTTGGCCGGGTTCGATAAAGCCAACCTGACTGCCAATAAAGTCTTCACCGCCAGCAACGTCGGTTCGTTGCAAGTCGGCAAGGATTTGAACCTGAATGCCGGCCTGTTGACGGCGGACGGCGGCAGCAAGTTGACGGTCAATGTCGGCGGCCAAGCGAATGTCATCGGTTTGAGCGGCGGCGCGACCGCCGCCAACGGTTTCGGCGGGGCGATCGAATTTACAGCGGATACGATAAGCTTCAATGCCAAGGCTTTGTTGCCTTCCGGTAGTTTGGGGCTTACAGCGTTGAAAGGTGACGTGATTTTGGGTAACCAGGCCAGTATCGATTTGGCCGGACGCAAGGTCGTTTTTGCCGATAAGGCGGTTTATACGTCGGGCGGCCATTTCCGGGCCGTCGCCGATCACGGTATCGTCAAGACCGGGGCGGATTCGCTGGTTAATGTCAACAGCGGCGGCAATGGCGCGGCTGGCGGCAGCGTGGAGTTTGCCGCTGCCGAAAAATCGGTGGTATTGCTGGGTAAATTGCAAGCCAAGGAGGGTAGTGCGGCGTTCGATGTCGGCGGATTCGACCCTGCGATCCGTTTCGATCAGTTGATGTCGGTAGTGGCCGGCGCCGGGGTAAACCAGTCGATTTATCTGCGTTCGCGCGGCGATGATATTCTGCAAAAGGGTGTGGCGATTAATGCCAAGGAAATTACGTTGGTCGCCGATCGTGGCTCGATCAATCTGGATGCTGGGGTTCATGCCGATGGCACCGGTCAGGGCGGCAATGTCAACCTGTATGCCGGTGACCGGATCGTACTGGCGACCGGTGCCGATCTAACCGCAAACGGTAGCCAGGTTGGTGCCAAGGGCGGTAAGGTGTTGCTGTCGGCTGTGGACGCCGATGGCGACAATATCAGCGGCATCGAGATTCAGGCTGGTTCGAACATTTCGGTGTGGGGCAACGGCGCTGAGGGCGGTTCGGTAGTATTGCGGGCCTTGCGTACTGCTAACGGCATCAATGTGCAACCGGTTGCCGGCAAGGTGGAAGGCTTCAGCAAGTTCTACGCCGAAGGGGTCAAAAAATACGCCAATGCTGATTTAGGCAACGATGGCCAAATCAATGCAGCCGATATTACCAAGATTCAAAACCAGACTTCCGCTTACATGACGGCTGCGAACATGCACAACGTCGCGGATTTGGCCGACGGTTTGCGTTTGGTAGCCGGCGTTGAAATCAATTACACCGGTGATCTGGCGCTCAAGGATAAATGGGATTTGATGGGATGGCGTTACGACGACGTGGCCGATACCGACCTCTGGGACGATGTTGCCGGCGGTTTGGTGATTAAAACCACGGGCGATTTTAACGTGGAAAAATCACTGTCCGACGGCTTTAAAAACGTAACCTTCACCTATAGCGGCGGTTCGGCAACCATCGTCGATAAATTGCAGGGTGGCGAATCGTGGTCCTACCATTTGGTGGCGGGAGCCGATAAAACCAGCGCGGATATCAATGCTACCGGCAGCACGGGCACGATGAAACTGAGCTCCGGTGCCGTGATCAGGACCGGCAGCGGCGATATGCATGTTGTGGCGGGCAAGGATATTACCTTCACCGATGGTTCGTCGTCGATTTACAACGCCGGTCGGCCGACTCAGGATTCGCCTTACGGCACGCTGAAAGATCGTTTCGTCGGTCAGTTGTTTTATAGCGAATATCCGGTGGCCGGGGGCGATTTGACGTTGAAAGCTGGCGGTAATATCGACGGGGCGGTCGTCAAGAATAACGACTTCAACGACTGGTTGTTCCGTATCGGTAACTGGAAAGCCGACACCGCCGACCATAGTGGGCAGCGGCCGACAGCCTGGGGTGTAACCATTGGTTACATCACCAGCAATACTCTAAACGCGGCCAAAGGCACAAAATCGTTCTTCCAGCAAAACGTCGGCTCGTTCGGCGGCGGCAATGTCAAAGTTTCAGCGGGTGGCAATATTAGCAATCTGGATGTGATGATGCCGACCACCGGCAAACAAGTCGGCATCGCGGACAATAGTTCCGCCGGCAGTTTCGACTTCTTATCCAATCAGGTTCAGGTCAATGGCGGCGGCACGATGACAGTTGTGGCCGGTGGCAACATCGCCGGCGGTAGCTATTTCTTGGGTAAAGGCGACGGCAGCTTGACGGCAGGCGGCCAAATCACCGGTGGTGACCGTTTCAAAAACGGTCCGGCACTTTTGATGGGCGACTCCGGTTTCAACGTCAGTGCCGGAAACGGGGTCAGCATTACCGGTGCATCTGACCCGATGATTTCGCACAAGGCCGATGTCAATTTCTTCAGCTACAGCGAATCCAGTAGGTTAAACGTAAGTTCGTTGTCAGGCGACGTGGTATTGGGTGCGGACGGTACTATTTTCCCAAGAACCAACCCTAATTCGAACCAGCAAGCGTTGACGCCTATTTATCCGGCGTCGCTGAATGCGGTTGCCCACGGTGGTAGTTTGCGGATTGCAAATGAAATTGTCTTGTTTCCGTCGGCGCAAGGCAATTTGAATTTATTCGCGAAGCAGGATATCAGCGGCGAGGTGGGTATTCGATTCGGTATGTCCGATGCTGATCGGAGTTTGTTGCCTGACGCTGAAACACCGGTGGCTCGGAATAATATGGCCGATGTTGTAGGCCGGGTCAGTCCTTTCGGCGCGCAGCCTAAATTGTTGCACGCCACAATTCCGGTTCATCTCGCTGATGATCAGGCGGCACGCTTGGTAAGTTTGCAAGGCGATATCAAAAACGTCGAGTTCAATTTTCCGAAGAAAACCCTGGTGAAGGCGGGGCACGATATAGTCAACTTATCGTTATCGCTGCAACATGTTAACGACGATGACACTACGCTAATCGAAGCCGGCCGCGACGTGCGTTATACCAGCGATCGCGACCCCAAAACGGGTGGTCTGCTAGATAATTCTGCAAAAATCGCAGTGGGCGGTCCGGGTGAGCTGTTGGTAAAAGCCGGTCGCAACGTCGATCTCGGCGCATCCGGCGGTATTTCGACGGTAGGTAACCTAGTCAATACCAGTTTGGCCGAGCATGGCGCCAACTTGACAATCTTAACCGGTGCCAACGGCGAATTGGATTATGGCGGCTTTATCGAGACCTATTTGACTGGAAATCCACTGTATGCCCAAGCAAATACGCAGTTGAAATCGCTGATTACAGGATTTATGCGTCAACGCCTGAATGACGAATCCGTAACCGACGAAACTGCGTTGGCCGAGTTTGCCAAATTGAAGTCGTCGGATTTTGTTGAGATTCAGCCCAAGCTTAATGCCATTTTGTTGCCGGTGTTCTTTAACGAAATTAAAGAGTCGGGTAAAGCATCCGCCGGAAAGACTAGTACCAACAGCCAACGAGGTTACGACGCGATAAGCCATTTATTTTCGGACAGCGATTGGCGCGGCGATTTGAGTATGTTCTTCAGCAAAATTCAAACTGTCGATGGCGGTAACGTCAACTTGGTTGTGCCCGGTGGATTCGTCAACGTAGGTTTGGCTACTTCTTTCGCGGGAGCAAAGCCACCGTCGGAGCTAGGGATTGTGGTGCAACGGCAAGGCAATGTTAACGTCATGGTCGACGGAGATTTCATGGTGAATACCTCGCGCGTGTTCTCTCTGGATGGCGGCGATATTATGGTTTGGTCATCAAATGGAAATATCGACGCGGGACGAGGCGCGAAGTCGGCAATCGCCGCGCCGCCTCCGGTAATCAGTTTCGATGATAAAGGTAATATGAAAATCGAGTTTCCGCCCGTCGTTTCCGGTAGTGGTATTCGGACGGCTGCAAGTTCGGAGGGTATGGAAGCTGGCGACGTGTTCCTGTTCGCGCCGAAAGGCGTGGTCGACGCCGGCGAAGCCGGGATCGGCGGCAAAAACGTGTTCATCGCCGCGACAGCAGTACTCGGCGCGCAAAACATTCAGGTCAGCGGCGTCGGCACCGGCGTCCCGGTCGCGGCCACCGGCAGCGTCGCCGCCGGTTTGACCGGAACCAGCAACCTGAACGCCGGCGTCAGCCAGATGGCGGAAAGCTCGGTCAACAACAGCGTCGGCAAGGACAACGGCAACTCCATCGCCAAGGCGATATTGGGCATGCTCAGTGTTGAATTGTTGGGCTTCGGCGACTAGCCGAAGCCGGCGGAATTGGCCGGTTCCAACGATTTTTCGCTCATTGTTATACGCATGTTTGTTTGGTGACCGTCATTCCGGCAGGGGGCGCCGGAATCCAGGCTGCAAGGATAGCTCGAAGCTACCTTCCATGGTGTTGGATGCCCGAGTCCTGCCGGCATGACGGCACTTCGCTGGTGCCCACGGTCCCCCTTGGAAACCCGTACCGAGTTGACCGGCCCGCAGGTATTCCCACGCCGTAACGTCGGAACGAGGGGAATCCGGTCGCAACCGGATTGGTCAGTAAATTTCACGAAAATGTCATAAAAATGTAAAGAAAAGTCGGGATAATTCGCTAAGTACCTTGTTTTGAGAGAGAAAATGAAGCGGATTGCCTTGTTAATGTTGGCCTTGTCGATGATGCCCGGATTGGCGCAAGCCTGGTGGAACGACGACTGGGGCTATCGGAAGAAAATCACCATCGACGCGCAGCAGTTGCAGCAAAACGGCGTTAAGCCGGTGGCCGAGGGCTTGGTGCCGGTGCGGTTGCATACCGGCAATTTCGGCTTCTTTGCCGATCTGGCCGAGAACGGCAAGGATTTGCGGTTTTTGGCGGCCGACGACAAGACACCGCTGAAATATTTCATCGAGAAAATCGATACCGTCAACGAGATGGCCCTGATCTGGGTCAAACTACCAAAAGACATCGCAAGCGCCGACGAGGCCATGTTCTGGATGTATTACGGTAACCCGAAGGCGGTAGACGCCCAGGACGGCGCCGGCATTTTCGACGTGGCCCAGGCTGTGGCTTACCACTTCGACGCCGATGCGGTGAAAGACGCCACGGCTTACGCCAATCAACCGTCTGCGGCGACCTCGACCCGAATCGAAGGCGGTGCCGTCGGCGACGCCGGTGCATTCAACGGTAGTCAGTCGCTGAAGATCGCCGCGACGCCGGCCGTGCAAATGGCGGTCGAATTCGGCTGGACCGTGTCGGCCTGGGTCAAGATCGACCAAGCCCAACCCGACGGCGTGATTTTTCAGCGCGACGGCCTGACATTGTCCGTTAGAGGTCAGACCCCGGTCTTGGACCTTAACCGTAAGGAACTGGTCAGCCCGACCGATCTGAATCTGGCGACCTGGCAATTCCTGGCGGTCAGCGCCACCAAAGAAGGTTTTACCTTATACGTCGACGGCAAGCCGATGGGCGTGTTACCGGCCAGCGTGCCGACTCTACTCGGCGACAGCAGCATCGGCGCGGCGGTGGACGGTTCCCGCGGCTTTGCCGGCGCGATCGACGAATTCGGCATCGCCAAAGTCGCCCGCGACCAGAATTATTTGCAATTCGCCGCGTTGATGCAGGGCCAGTCTTCGGCGTTGTTGAACTACGGCGAGGACAGCACGCCGGACAGCGAAGAGGGCGGCGAATCCTATCTGATAGCGACGCTGGACAACGTCACGTTGGACGGTTGGGTCATCATCGGCATTCTGGCGGTGATGTTCATCATTAGTTTTCTGGTGATCGTCAGCAAGGCGATTATTCTGAACCGTACCCGCAGCGAAAATAAAAAGTTCGAGGAAGCCTTCAGTCAGCTCGGTTCCAAAAACCTTACCAACCTCGATCATCACGACGAGGAAGATCAAGCGGACTTCGACGAATCACCGTTGCTGCTGTCGTTGACCGGTAACCATGCGGCCTTCGCCGGTTCATCCATCTACCGTATCTACCATATCGGCGTTCAGGAAATGAACAAACGACTGGCCAAAGGCGTAGGCGCCGATGCCGTCGAACAGGGCTTGTCCGCACAGGCGCTGAATGCGGTCAAGGCTTCGATGGACGGGGTGTTGGTGCGGGAACTGCAAAAACTCAATTCGCAGATGGTGCTATTGACCATTGCCATTTCCGGCGGCCCGTTCCTGGGTCTGCTGGGTACCGTGGTCGGGGTGATGATCACCTTCGCCGCGATTGCCGCCAGCGGCGAAGTCAACGTCAATGCAATCGCACCGGGTATTGCCGCGGCCTTGGCTGCGACCGTGGCCGGTCTGGGCGTGGCGATTCCGGCGCTGTTTGCCTACAACTACCTGGGCAGCATGATTAAGGCAATCACCGCCGATATGCACGTCTTCGTTGACGAATTCATCGCCAAACTCGCCGAACAGCATAGCTGATATCCCATTCTTAGCAGACGCAGCGCTCACCTGGCGGACAGTTGCCGGTAGCGCCTGCGTAACCTACGCAGTCAAGAGAATACCTAATGAAAGTTCAAGAAGAAAACGCCGCATACGACGAAATCAACGTCACGCCGATGCTGGACCTGGCTTACGTGTTGTTGGTGGTGTTCATCCTGATGACCACCGCCGCGGTGCAGGGCGTCCAGGTCAATCTGCCCAAGGCCAGCAACACCCCAAGTTTGGCCAAACCGCAAACCAAGGCGATTACCGTCACTGCCGACGGCACCATTTTTCTGGATACCTTTCCGGTGACGATGGAACAGCTCGAATCCACGCTGCTGCAATACAAGGCGGCAAATCCGGAATTGCCGGTGGTGGTCAAGGGCGATGCCACGGTGCAATACCAAAGCGTGGTCGACATTCTGGCCTTGCTGGGCCGACTGGAAATCACCCAGGTCGGTCTGGTCACGCAGAACCTCGTGAAATAAGTTGGCGCGATGTCGAAAAAGAAGCATTGGCGGGTTTACATACCCATGGTGATAGGCGCCTTGATCGCGGCGGTGGCGATTTTTTATATCGTCAAAGTCATCATCGACTTCGCCGGTAACAAACCGGCCAAAAACGAAAAGAAAATCCAACCTATCACCTTGCTGAAACCGCCGCCACCAACGCCTCCGCCACCGAAGGTGGAGAAGCCGCCCGAGCCGGAAATCAAGGAAAAAATCAAGGAACCGGAGCCGGAACCCGAGCCCGAGCCGGAACCCGAGCCGGAACAGGCGCCGCCGCGCGATTTGGGGCTGGATGCCGAAGGCGCGGCCGGCTCCGACGGTTTCGGTCTGGCCGCCCGCAAAGGTGGTACCGGCCTGTTCGGCGGCGGCAGCGGCAATCCCTACGCCTGGTACGGCGGTCTGATCAAGAACGGCATTTCGGCTCTGCTGAACAACCACGAGGAGCTGCGGCGCAAGGGTTATACCGCCATCGTCAAAGTCTGGTTAAAGGCGGACGGTTCAGTAGAACGGGTGGAGTTAGCCAAGGGCAGCAACGATGCCGAAATCGACGAGCTGTTGAGCCGTTTGCTGAACAAGTTCGACCGGGTCGCGGAACCGCCGCCGCCCGGCATGCAGCAACCGGTCAAATTGAAGATTTCATCGAGAATTTAAAAAATCATAGGTAGAACAAAACAATGGCGAACAAAACACGGCTGATGGCCCTGGCGCTGTCAGGGTTGATCGGCAGCGTCCAGGCCGGCGAGAAGGAAGAATTGCTGAAGCTGCGCAACACCACCACCAATTTGATCAAGCAATTGGTGAAGCAGGGCGTTCTGACCGACAAGGCGGCCAACGAAATGATCAAGCAGGCCGAAGCCGACGCCGGCCAACAGGTCGCCGCCGCCAAAGCGGCCGGCGAGAAAGAGGCCGTGCCGGCCGACGAAGTGCGAGTGGCTTACGTGCCGGACTTCGTCAAGGACGAGATTCGCCAGCAAGTGCGTAGCGAGCTGCGCGAAGAAGTGGTCGGCGACGTGATGCAAAAAGCCAAGAACGAACAATGGGGTTTGCCGAATGCGTTGCCGGACTGGACCCGCAAGTTCAAATTGTCCGGCGATTTGCGCTTGCGTTCGCAGCACGATTATCAGGCACCGGACAATATCCCAAATTCTTATCTGGATTACCAGGCTATCAACAATGCCGGTGGTGTTACCAATGCCGGCCTGGATGCGTTTTACAACACCACCGAAGACCGCCATCGTTTCAGGGAAAGGTTGCGGATCGGTATCGATGCTAACGTCACCGACAACTTGAAGGCCGGCGTCAGGCTGGCGACCGGCAACCAGCGCGATCCGGTATCGACCAACCAGGATCTGGCTAACTTTGGTAACCATTACGATTTCACGGTCGACCGCGCCTACCTGCAATACGATGCGACCGACGACAACAAATTCAAATGGCTGACGCTGAGCGGCGGCCGGATCAAGAACCCGTGGTATACCGGCGGCGGCGAGTTTACCGGCGGTAGCGAGTTGCTATGGGACGTCGATTTGTCGTTCGAGGGCTTTGCCGCGACATGGCGCCACCACTTGGGCGACTCCGGCAGACTGATGGATGCGGGAGACCAGAGCCATCAGGCTTATCTGACGGTCGGCGCGTTTCCGTTGCAGGAGAGCAGTTTCAGCAGCGACAAGTGGCTGTTGGGCGGCCAGGCCGGCATGGATTGGGCCTTTACCAACCAGGACAATTTGAAATTGGCCGCGGCGTATTACGATTACGTCAACCTGCAGGCCAGGCAAAATACCACCGCTTCCGGCACCTGCGACACCAACAATCGAGCCAATACCGCCTCGCGACCGCAGTTCATGCAAGGCGGCAACACCTTGGCGACGATTTGTAAGGAAGGCACCCGCTTGGCGCCCGGCACCTTGCCGGCCATGGTCGGTTTGGCGTCGGATTTCAACATCGTCAATATCAATGCTTCTTACGACATGGCCTTGTTCGCGCCGTACCATCTACGCATCAGCGGCGACTACGCCAGAAACATCGGCTTCGACAAACAGGAAGTCAGTCGCTTGTACGGTTCCGCGGTCGATGCCAAGACCACGGCCTGGCAGTTCCGCGCCGATTTCGGTTGGCCCAAGGCGGAAGTGGCCGGACATTGGAACGTATTCGCCGCTTATAAATACGTCGGCCGCGACTCGGTACTGGATGCGTTTACCGATTCCGACTTCCATTTGGGCGGCACCAACTTCAAAGGCTGGTTCATCGGCGGCAACTACGGTTTGATGAAAAACGTCTGGCTGACCGGACGCTGGCTGACGGCCGATATGATCAGCGGCCCGACCTGGGGCGTCGACGTGCTGCAAATGGATATCAACACCCAGTTCTAGGCGAGGAGGCGACATGAAGCGGTATCACATTACCTGGCATTTGCCGGCGGGATTGTTGCTGGCGCTGGCAGTTTCGGCGACGGTTTCGGCTGCGCCGCGCGAGGCGTCTAAAGACAGCGGCGCGGTATTGAAACTGCAGGGCATGGTGAAAAGCCTGACCGCCGAGCGCGACGCGGCCCAGGCCGAAACCGCCAAATTGAACGAGCAACTCAAGCAGTTGGAGCAACTGAAGAAAGAGCATTCCGCCGCCGTTGCGGCCAAGGAGCAACTCGGTAGCGAATTGTCGGCCCAGCGCAATGCCGCCGGCGAAGTGCGCGAACGTCTGGAAAAATCCAACGCCCGCTTGCAGGAGGCCTTCGCCAAGAACCAGGAAGTTAATCAGGCCAAAGCGGAATTGGCGGGCCAACTGGCGGCGTTGAAAACCAAACAGCAGGCCACCGAGCAGCAGTTGAACCTTTGCGGCGAGCATAATCTGAAGCTCTATGAAGCCGGAAAGGACTTGCTGCAGCGCTACCAGAACAAGGGCGCCCTGTCCGGTTTGCTGGAGCAGGAAACCTTGTTGCAGTTCAATAGTGTGGAAATGGAAAACATCGTCCAGGAATACGAAGACAAATTGCGTGCCGGCAAGCTGGCGGAGCAAACCGCGGTCGAGGCCGGTATCCCCGCCCAATAAGCCTTTCCGTTGCCGGGGTGCGGCGTCATGTCGCACCTCGTTTCCCCGCAAATTACCGAAGCCAGTACCAGTTTAACGATACAAATAAGTTAAAATCGGGCCAGCAGCGTTTTTAAAGCGGCTAAGGAAACGATATTCGAAGTTCCGTTTTTCGACGGAAGATCATTGCGGACCAGATATAAGGCGTTGATTTTTCAGTGTCTATTTGAATCTGTTCCGGGCGGGATGGAGTCATCCGCTTCGACCGGCGCGTCCTAAACAACCACACGCAAGAATCATCGAGATACTCATGACAACACATAATTTTTTGAAAAATCTGGGCATTGTTGTTTTGACGACCGGATTGGTGGCCTGTAACGGCGCCGAGGAACGGAAAGCGAAATACATGGAAGAGGGTAAGCAGCTGTTTCAAGCGGGCGATTACGAGAAAGCCCAATTGGCCTTTAAAAACGTTTTGCAAATCGATCCGAAAGACGCCGAAAGCCGGTTTCAAATGGCCGAGGCCCTAAGCAAGCAAGGTAAAATCGAAGCCGCGTTCAAGGAATACAGCGGCGTTGTCGCCAGCAGCGAGAATCATGTGATGGCCAGAGTCAGGGTCGGCCAGTTACTGTTATTGAACCGGATGGTCGACGATGCCGAAAAAATGGTCGGTGAAGCGCTGGCGAAAGAACCGGACAACGTCGAAGCGCTGGTGTTGCTGGCCGGCGTGCAATCAGCCAAAAACAATAACGACGGCGCCATTGCTTCGGTCGAACGCGCGCTGAAGCAAAGTCCGGACGACGTGCCGGCTACATTGATGATGGCATCGATTCAAACCCGTCTGGACAAAACCGATCAGGCCATTGCGCTATTGCAACAGGCGATTGCCAAAAAGACAGACAATGTGCCGCTGCGCAGCATGTTGGCCGGTTTGTACGCCAAAACCCAGAATGCGGCGGAAGCGGAGAAAACGCTGGCGGACATCGTCAAGCTCGAACCGCAGCAATTGCAGCATTACCGCAGCCTGGCGCTGTTTCAGGTCGGCACTCAGCAAGTCGACAAGGCCGAGGCCACTTTGCGTAACGCCGTCGCCCAAATGCCGGACAACGATACTGCAAAAACCTACTTAATCGATTTTTTGCTGGAAAAGCGCGGGCCGGAAGTGGCGATTGCCGAACTGCTGCCGATGATCGAGCAAAAGCCGGATGCCTACGAATTGAAATTCAAACTGGCTAACATCCATCTGGCCAAAAAAGAATTCGACAAGGCCGAATCCACTTTGAAAGAAATTGTCGACCGCGACAAATTAGGCCCGAACGCGATCACCGCGCGCAATAAATTGGCGGCCTTGTATGCCCTGACCAAACGCGGCGACGAAGCCAAAGCCCTGATCAAGGAAGTACTGGAAAACAATCCGCGCGACGCCGAAGCGTTGACGATGCGCGGCCAATTTGCGCTGGCGGAAAACCGGATTCCGGACGCAATCGCCGACTTCCGGGCGGTTCTGGTCGATCAGCCCAACAACACCGGCGTGTTGAAAATGCTGTCGGCGGCGCATCTGCGCAATAACGAAGATGAACTGGCGCGCGAGAACATGGAAAAAGTCGTGTCGCTGACACCGACCGACGAAACCGCGCAACTGGATTTGGTCGGCCTGTTTTTGAAAGGTAATAAGCCCGACCAAGCCAAAGCCCAACTTGAATCTTTGCTGAAAGCCAATCCGAAAAGCTTGAAGGGTCTGGAAGCTCTGTTCAAACTGGAAGTGACGCAAAAGCACTGGGACAAAGCCCAAGCCGCGGCCAAGCAGGTGCAGGATTTGAACGACAAGGACGCTACCGGTTTTTACATGTCCGGTTTGGCCTACCAGGCGGAAAACAAGCTGGCGGAAAGTGTCGAAGCCTTTAGCAAGGCCTTGGAGCGGAAACCGGATGCGGTGGAGCCTTTGACCGAAATGGTGAAAAGCTATCTGGTGTTAAAACAATCGGACAAAGCCTTGGCCAAGTTGCAACAGGTGGTCAAACAACAGCCGGACCATTTCGTCGCCTATAACCTGATCGGTGGCGCCTATCTGAACGAGCAGAAGTTTGCCGAAGCCAAAACCGCTTACCAGAAGGCGCAGTCGATCAAACCCGATTGGTATAGCCCTTATCGCAACTTGGCCTTGATCGAACTGGCCCAGAAAAACAAAGCCGGCGCGATCGATATTTATAAAAAAGGTATCGAGAAAACTGGCGGCGCCATGGAACTGGTCGACGATCTGGCTCGTTTGTACCACCGCGACGGTCAGAATCAGGAAGTGTTAGCCCTGTATGAAGCTTCCTACAAACAGCATCCCGATTCGGCGGTGGCGGTCAATAATCTGGCAAGCTACTTGTCGGATTTCGCGGCGACGCCGGAAAATCTGGAGCGGGCTGCCAAACTGGCAGAACCCCTGCTGAAAACCAACAACCCAAATATGCTGGATACCGTGGCCTGGATTGCCTACAAGCAGGGCAATTACGACAAGGCCAAGGAAATCATGACCAAGTCGATCGAACGCGACGCACAATCGCCGATCAGCAACTACCACATGGGCATGATTTATTACAAAACCAACGATCCGGTCAAAGCTCGCGAGTATCTGCAAAAAGCGGTCGACAAGAAAGTCGAGTTCGACGGCTTGGCCGAAGCCAAGGAAGTGCTCGGCAAGCTGTAAACCGCCGCGCTTCGCCACCGGAAAACGCCGTCCCGCAAGGGCCGGCGTTTTTTTTTTGCCCTCAGGTTTTGCTATGTACTGGTGTGTTCATGCTTTATCTTTTTTTTCGATTTAATAATCGATATTTACCGTTTCAAACGGCTATTTGTTTTTCGTAACATGTTTCGCAACGGGAGTTCTTATGCAGTTCATGCGCGCGGAGACCACATGCAAATCCAATTCGAAACCGACTTTTCAACATCGGCCCAGCAGCAAGAGCTGGTCAGGCAAGTCATTGCCATCTTGCGGGGGCTGCGTTTCGGTTCGGTGGAAATCGTGGTGCACGACGGCCGTGTGGTACAAATCGAGAAACATGAAAAGTTTCGCGTGAAAAGTGCCTGACGCATCTAACCCCAGTTCTACCGTACCCGCGGCGAAAAAACCAATAGCACCGATAACCGACCGGATCGCCGGAAGTTAGCCAATCAGGAATTTTGATTCCACGTCTGCAACCGAATACACGAGTTAACCATGAGAAGAAAACACATCAGCGCACGATCGGCGACCGGCGCGATCGGCTTACTGCTCGGCCTAATTGGGAGCGCCGTTGCCGAGGATTATTACCGGCCGACCAAAGGCTACCGCGTGGAACCGGCACCGGATACGCCGGCTTATGTCAGAAACTTGAGCAAAACCCAATTCGAACAATTCCGCAATGTAGAGTGGCTGGACGTCGGTCTGGATTTTCGCAGCCGTTACGAATACCGGGAAAACGATTACCGCCCGGTAGGGGCAAACAACAGCGGAGTTTACCGGCCCGATCCCGACAATATCTGGTTGTTACGAACCCGGGCTTTTCTGGGGGTAAAGGATATTCTCGATCCGCTACGCTTTGTCCTGGAACTGGAGGACGCCCGCAGCTATAACGGCCTCTACTCGCGGACCGACGCCGACGTCAACGAATTCGAAATGATCCAGGGTTATGCCGAGTTGTATTTCGCCAATGCCTTGGGCCATAACCGGCCGATCAGCATTCGCGCCGGCCGTCAGCATCTGGAGCTACTGGACCGGCGCTTGGTCGGTAACAACGAATTCCGCAACACCACCAACAATTTCGAAGGTTATCGGGTGCGCTTCGGCAAGAAGCAGAACAACTGGGATCTGGATACCTTCGTATTTCAACCGGTCGACCGCTTGAAATACGACTTCGACCAGCCCGACGAAGACACCTGGTTCTATGGCGCGGTGTTCAGTTGGAAGCAATGGTCGGACTATGTCACGATCCAGCCGTATTTTCTGGGTAAGCACGTCGATGGCGATCCGCGCAATCCGATCAATGCCAACCGCAAAGCCGATGCCGATATTTATTCGCCGGGTTTACGGGTTTACGGCTTGTTTTGGGACAGCGGCTTCGATTTCGATGCCGATATCACCAAGCAGTTCGGTCATCAAGGTCGCTTGACCGGAACCAACCGCAATAACTATTCGCAGATCGTCGAACAACACGACGCGTTGGCTTACTCGCTGGAGTTGGGTTACACCTTCGACCACGACTGGAAACCCCGCGCCAGCCTGTATTACGGCTACGGTACCGGCGATAAAACCGGCGGCGACCGCACCAATCAACGCTTTGATGCTTTCTACGGCTTTAACCAGCCTTGGTCGCGCAACGACTATTACTCGTGGGACAACATTCATGCCCCCAAGGCGCGGTTGGAGTTTACGCCCTACAAGGATGTGCGGATCGATACCGGTTACAACGCCTATTGGCTGGAGAGCGATGCCGGCGGTTGGCGGCGGGCCGGTTTGGGTAATGGCAACGGCAAGACCTTTATGGGTCACGAATTCGATATCCGCCTGCGCCACAAGTTGAATGCTTTCGTGGATTGGAGCTTGAGTTACGCCCACTACACGCCAGGAGACTATACGACCTCTTTGGCCAGAGCCAACGGCCCTTTTACCAACGAACCGAGCAACTTCTTTTATTTCGAAGTTTCGTTGAATGCGTTCGGCGACGGCAAGCCCAAATATCATTAATTAGGCACTAATTCCCCCGGAACAGGTTTGGCCGCTTGCTCGAGCCGGGCGGAGCCGTGGGTTTTTATATCCCTAAATAAGATATATATCTCGAAAACGATCATTTTAAATCAGATAAAAGGCCGCGTACCATATCGCCAAAGGTGTTAACGCCGGGCGTTTCCGCGGCCGCCTACCGAATCAATCTCTTGAGGAGTCATTATGAAGCTGAGTTACACCGTTAAATCCGTGCTGCTTGCATTCGGCCTGCTGGCTAGCGCCACGGCGGCAGCGGACCGGACCATCCTGAACGTGTCGTACGACCCGACCCGCGAGTTCTATCAGGATTTCAACAAGGAATTCATCAAGTACTGGAAACAAAAAACCGGCGAGGACGTCGGCGTCCAACAATCGCACGGCGGCGGCGGCAAACAGACCCGGGCGGTGATCGATGGCCTGGAAGCCGACGTCGTGACCTTGGCGCTGTCCTACGACATTGACCAGATCGCCGAGAAAGCCAATTTGCTGCCGAAAGACTGGCAAAAACGCCTGCCGGACAATAGCCTGCCTTACACCTCGACCATCGTGTTTCTGGTGCGCAAAGGCAATCCCAAAGGTATCAAGGACTGGGGCGATCTGACCCAGGACGGCTTGCAAGTGATCACCCCCAATCCCAAAACCTCAGGCGGCGCCCGTTACAACTATCTGGCGGCCTGGGCTTACGGCGAGAAAAAATTCGGCAGCAAGGATGCCGCCAAGGATTTCGTCAAAAAGCTGTTTAAAAATGTGCCAGTACTGGATTCCGGCGCCCGTGGTTCGACCACGACCTTTATTCAACGCGGCATCGGCGATGTGTTGATTACCTGGGAAAACGAAGCCTTCCTGGCCTTGAAGGAGTTCGGCGCCAGCGAATATGAAATCGTGGTGCCGCCGACCAGCATCAAAGCCGAAACGCCGGTGACCGTGGTCGACAAAGTGGTCAAGAAAAACGGCACCCAGGACTTGGCCGAAGCCTATTTGAATTATCTGTACACCCCGATCGGCCAAAAACTGGTCGCCAAGCATTTCTATCGGCCGTCGCATCCGGAACACGCCGATGCCGAGGATCTGAAACGCTTCCCGAAACTGGAGTTGTTCACGGTGAATGAGCGCTTCGGCAGCTGGGCGCAGGTGCAGAAAGAACACTTCGACGATGGCGCCAATTTCGACCAGATCTATACGCCGTAGAAAGATATTGTTGCGAATGAAAATGTAGGTCGGGTTAGCGAAGCGTAACCCGACAAATCGATTGCCAAACGTCGGGTTACGCTTCGCTAACCCGACCTACATAAAAATAGTTATGCCACAAAGCCACATCATGCCCGGATTTCGCCCCGCTTTAGGGTTTACCTTGCTCTACCTGACGCTGATCGTCTTGATTCCGCTCAGCGCCTTGTTGCTGAAATCGCTGAATCTGAGTCTGGAGCAGTTTTGGGGGATTTTGACCAACAAGCGGGTGATTGCCTCGTTTCAAGTCAGCTTCGGCGCGGCCTTGATCGCGGCCGCCGTCGCCGCGGCCTTGGGCTTTGTCATCGCCTGGACCCTGGTGCGCTATCCGTTTCCGGGCAAAAAACTGTTCGACGCGCTGATCGACTTGCCGTTTGCCTTGCCCACCGCCGTGGCCGGCATCGTGCTGGCGACGATCTACGAACCCAAGGGTTGGATCGGCAAATGGGTGATCGAAGCTACCGGCGTGCAGATTGCGTTCAAACCCTTGGGCATCGTGTTCGCGTTGATTTTCATCGGCTTGCCGTTCGTGGTGCGTACCGTCGAGCCGGTGTTGCAGGAATTCGATCTGGCCATGGAAGAAGCCGCTGCCAGCCTGGGCGCCAGCCGCTGGCAGGCATTCATCAAAGTGATTTTCCCCAACATTCTACCGGCGACCATTACCGGTTTTGCCTTGGCTTTTGCCCGCGGCGTCGGCGAGTACGGCTCGGTGATTTTTATCGCCGGCAACATGCCCTACATCTCGGAAGTGGTGCCGCTGTTAATCATCACCAAGCTCGAACAATACGACTATGCCGGCGCCACGGCGATAGGTCTGACCATGTTGGTAATTTCGTTCCTGTTGCTGCTGTTAATCAATAGCCTGCAATGGTGGGTGCGCCGCCGTAGCGGCCAACTTTAAGGAGACGGCGATGAGTGCGATTTCTACAGCTATAGGAAAACCGGCCAACGCGCTGGCGCTGAAAGATGCCGACTGGGTGCGGCTGGTGCTGATCGGCATCAGTCTGGCCACCATCGGCCTGTTTTTGGTGTTGCCGCTGGCGACGGTCTTGATCAATGCCTTCAGCAAGGGCTGGTCAGCGTATGCCACGGCGCTGCAACATCCGGACGCTCTGGCGGCGATGCGTTTGACCTTGCTGACCGCGGCCATCACGGTGCCGTTGACCACCGTGTTCGGCGTATCGGCGGCTTGGGCTATCTCTCGCTTTGAGTTTCGTGGCAAAAGCCTGTTGATTACCTTGATCGATTTGCCGTTTTCGGTGTCGCCGGTGATCGCCGGTTTGATTTACGTATTGATCTTCGGCTCGCAAGGTTGGTTGGGGCCGCTGTTGGCCGAACATAACATCAAGATTATCTTCGCAGTGCCCGGCATCGTCCTGGCGACCTTGTTCGTCACCTTTCCATTCGTCGCCCGCGAGTTGATCCCGCTGATGCAGGAAATCGGCCACGAAGAGGAAGAAGCGGCCTTGTCCTTGGGGGCCAGCGGCTGGCAAACCTTTTTCAAGATTACCTTGCCCAACATCAAATGGGGCTTGCTGTACGGCGTGCTGCTCTGTAATGCCAGAGCGATGGGCGAGTTCGGTGCGGTGTCGGTGGTATCCGGCCATATTCGCGGCCTGACCAACACCCTGCCGCTGCACGTCGAGGTCAGCTACAACGAATACGACTTCGTCGCCGCCTTTGCCGGTGCGTCGATCCTGGCCGGCTTGGCGATCATGACCCTGATCTTCAAAACCCTGCTGGAATGGAAACAAAGCGAAGACCGGAAAAAGGCGAAGGCATAAAAATCGAAACAACGTAGGTCGGGTTACGACTGCATGGATGCATACCCTCTGGGGCATAAAGGAGGTAGGGTAACGCAGGAGCGGTTACCGAGCCGCTAGGCGCTTGTGCCCTATGGGTATAACCCGACACGTCGGCTTTCAAGGCCTCGGCCAAGTTAGATTCACAGAGGTAACAGATGAGCATCACCCTACAAAACATCAGCAAACAATTCGGCGCTTTCAAAGCCCTGGACAACATCAACCTGGACATTCCGGAAGGCGAACTGGTGGCGCTGTTGGGGCCGTCCGGCTGCGGCAAAACCACCTTGCTGCGCATCATCGCCGGTCTGGAGCAGGCCGACCAGGGCGAGGTTTTTTTAAAAGGCGACAACGTCACCCAGCAGCCGGTCAAAAACCGGCAGATCGGTTTCGTGTTTCAGCATTACGCCCTGTTCCGGCACATGACGGTGTTCGACAACATCGCCTTCGGCTTGCGGGTCAAATCGCACAAGGACCGGCCCAGCGAAGCGATCATCCGCAAGAAGGTTCACGACTTGCTGAACTTGGTGCAACTCGATTGGTTGCACGACCGGTTCCCGGACCAATTGTCCGGCGGCCAGCGCCAGCGCATCGCCTTGGCCAGAGCCTTGGCGGTCGAGCCGTCGGTATTACTGCTGGACGAGCCGTTCGGCGCGCTGGATGCCAGTGTGCGCAAGGACTTACGGCTTTGGTTGCGGCATTTGCACCAGGAACTGAACGTGACCAGCATCTTCGTGACCCACGACCAGGAAGAGGCGATGGAAGTCTCCAGCCAGATCGTGGTGTTGAACCATGGCAAGATCGAACAAAAGGGTACGCCGAGCGAAATCTACGATCATCCGGCCAGCGACTTCGTTTCCCGTTTCATCGGCCAGACCAATGTGTTCAAACTCGACGACGAGGAACATTTCTGGCTCAAGCAAAGCGGCGTGATCGTCGACGACTCGCAAGGCATCGTCGCCCATGTCCGCCCGCACCATATCGGCGTCGAAAAACCAGTAGACCAGAATCAAGCCCCGGTTTATCTGAAAGACTGGCAACATCTGGGCGGCACGATCCGGCTGGAATTGAACCGCGACGGCGCCAACGGTTCCGGCGCCACGATTTACGCCGAAATGCCCAACGAACAGTTCCGCGAACTGGCCTTGCAGAAGGGCGACCGGGTGGCGCTGCGGATCAAACATGCGCATTGGTTCAACTGATGACTAGCCGGCTTCGGCAAAGGAGTGTGCATCGATGAATTTCAGCCAATTGGAACTACTGCGCCTGCTGCCGGAAACCCAGTTCAACCTGTCCAAGGCGGCGGACAAGGTCAATATCGTCCAATCCGCTGCCAGCCGGCATATTCAATTGCTGGAAGAGGAACTGGGCTCGCCGCTGCTGGAACGCCACGGCAAGAAAATCCTGGGTTTTACCGCGCTGGGCGAAAGGGTGATGCGGGAAATCGAAGGCATCGATCTGGCCAAACGCAACATCCAGACCATCGCCGACGACTACCAGGCCAACCGCAACGGCGCCTTGCACATCGCCACGACGCACACGCAGGCCAAGTATTTGTTGCCGGAGCCGATCCGCAAATTTCGGGCGCAATTTCCCGGCGTGACCATTTACATGGTGCAGTCGTCGCCGGGCGAAATCATCGATTTGCTGTACCGCCACGAAGCCGACATAGCGATTTGTACCGAGAAAATGGAGGACAGCGAGAAGCTGGTGATCAAGCCGTGCTACGAATGGAACCACGTCGCGATCGTACCGCAGGGCCATCCGCTCGCCGACGCCAAGCTGACGCTGGAGCGGCTGGCGTCCTATCCGTTATTGACCTATTCGCCGGGTTATACCGGTCGCTCCAATATCGAAAAAGCCTTCGCCAAGCACGGCTTGGAACTGGATATCACCTTGTCCGCCGCCGACTCGGACGTGATCAAAACCTATGTCAGGCTCGGTCTGGGAGTGGGCATCATTTCCGGTGCGTCGTACGAGCCGGGCAACGACAGCGATCTGATCTGTATCGATCTGGCGCATTTGATCCCGCGCTCTATGACCAAATTGGCGTATCTTAAGCAACTGTATTTACCCACTTATTTGCGTTGCTTTATCGGCGAGTTGTTAAACGCCGGCAGCGGCCGGGCTACCTCTTAAATCGGACGGTGCGTACAATGGGAGGGGATTGTTTCAACGCATTTAACGCATTTAACTTATTCGCGCCGCTGCGGCGCAAGGACATCAACATGGCATATTGGTACCCCGACAATTCGCAATCGATCGGCAACACACCGCTGGTCAGACTCAACCGCATCACCGACGGCGCGCCGGTGACCTTGCTGGCCAAGATCGAAGGCCGCAACCCCGGCTATTCGGTGAAATGCCGGATCGGCGCGGCCATGATCAACGACGCCCAACAGCGCGGTCTGCTGGGCTCAGGCAAGGAAATCATCGAACCGACCAGCGGCAACACCGGCATCGCCCTGGCCTTTGTCGCCGCCGCGCGCGGTATCCCGCTGACCTTGACGATGCCGGACACCATGAGCATCGAACGCCGCAAATTGCTGGTGGCCTACGGCGCCAAACTGGTGTTGACCGAAGGCGCCAAGGGCATGAAAGGCGCGATCGCCAAAGCCGAGGAAATCGTCGCCTCCGATCCGGAACGCTATGTTTTATTGCAACAATTCAAGAACCCGGCTAATCCGGCGATTCACGAACAAACCACCGGCCCGGAAATCTGGCGCGACAGCGACGGCGCGATCGACATCTTTGTTTCCGGCGTCGGCACCGGTGGCACCATCACCGGCGTGTCGCGTTACATCAAGCTGACCCAGGGTAAGCCGATCGTCTCGATTGCGGTCGAGCCGGAAGCCAGTCCGATCCTGACCCAGTTCCGTAGCGGCCAGGAGCTACAACCGGCGCCGCATAAAATCCAAGGCATCGGCGCCGGCTTCGTGCCGGACATTCTGGATTTGTCGCTGGTCGACGACATCGAGCGGGTCAGCAACGACGACGCGATTGAGTATGCCCGGCGCTTGGCACGGGAAGAGGGGATTCTGGCCGGCATTTCCTGCGGTGCCGCGGTCGCCGCCGCGGTGCGGGTGGCGAAGCGCGAAGAAAACGTCGGCAAAACCATCGTCGTGATTTTGCCGGACTCGGGCGAGCGCTACTTGAGTTCGGCCTTGTTTGAAGGTTTGTTCGATGCCCAGGGTGTGGCGGTGTAAGCGGTGGTGATTTCGTTGCTCGGCGTAGGATATGCACAATCCTCGTCGAGCAATATCCATTTCCAAATGCGGTTGGTTTTTATGCGCTGAGAATGGATACTAATAGTTATCGCTGTATTCATGTGTGACTTATTTACGACCAAAACGGACTAGTGGCTAACGGTAAAAAACAACTGAGCAATCCATTTTCTACAGGTGGCGGCGGGGCGCATTTCGAAGCTCATGTTCAAGCCTGTTTCGTTACCTTGATGTTGACTGGTGGCCATGTACCGTGCCTTTCTCGCTGGCCGATCAGCGAGGTCAAATTGCAAGGTAAAATTGACGGCTTCGATACCGACGATTTGATCGTTTTTGTAGAAAACGCGAGAACCCGAGAAACTCAGAAATTATTAGGCCAAGTCAAGCACGCTGTTAGTTTCGTCAAAAGCGATAAACAGCTAAAAGATGTCATCGACGCAGCCTGGAGCGATTTCAACAACCAACGAATTTTCAATAAAAACAAGGATGTTATTGCGCTAATCACGGGGCCACTAACAGCGAAAGATTTCCAAACAGTACCATGGCTATTGGAACAGGCTAAACGCACAGCTAGCGTTGACGAATTTTTCAGAAACGTCAAACAAGCCAACTTCAGTCCGTCGAGCAGTAGCGAAAAACTTGAAGTGATCCGGTACCACTTGAAATCCGCCAACCGCAATCGCAATGTCGCTGACGATCAACTCTATGCTTTTCTCAGACATTTTCACTGGCTGGGTTATGACCTGGGCAAAGAGGAAGGCGTGGTGCTGTCGTTATTGCATTCGCATATTTCTCAGTTCAGTACGCCAGAACCCCAATTGGTTTGGTCGCGTATTGTCGATATTGTTCAAACGTGGAATCAGAGCGCCGGAACGATCACACTGGAAAATTTACCGGAAGACATCAAAGCGCTTTTCCAGGAACGAAAGGTTAGCCATTTCCCAACCGCGTTGCTCAAATCCCAAACACCACTTGAGCCAATCGATTGGAGTCAGCACCAACATGCAACCGCGCTAGCTATCGCAGTCTTAATCGGCTGCTGGGACGAACAAAAATCGGCCGATTTGGAAGTCGTGACCGCTTTGGTTGGCGAGAACTATAACGATTGGATTCAAAAGCCTAAGTCTTGGTTAGCATTGCTCGATGCGCCAGTTACTATCAAAAACGGCGTGTGGACGGTGCATCGCCGCATTGAGCTGTTGCAAGCACTTGGCGGTAAATTGTTTGACCAGAACCTTGATATATTCAAACAAATCGCAGTTTCGATATTGCGCGAAAGCGATCCCTGTTTCGAATTAGCCGCCGATCAACGCTTTGCAGCCAATATTTACGGCAAAGTTTTATCCCATTCCCAATGCTTGCGCAGTGGATTCGCCGAGGGTTTGGCATTGTTGGGCGCTTATCCGGATTGGCTAACTCATTGCTCCCTGAATAAGGCCGAGGTTACCGCTGTTTTGGCAATCAGAGAGATATTCACCGGTGCCGATTGGCGGCTATGGGGTTCGCTAAATCACTTGCTACCGACCTTAGCAGAAGCCGCGCCGAGGGAGTTTTTACGCGCTGTCGGGAATGCGTTAAACCAAACGCCTTGTCCGTTTGACGAGCTATTCGCGCAAGAAGGCGACGGAATACATGGTGGCAACTATCTGACTGGATTGCTATGGGCCTTGGAAACGTTAGCCTGGGATGAAGCCTATCTGGTCAGCGCTTGCTCGTTGCTTGGTGAACTCGCAAGCCATGATCCCGGCGGCAAATGGTCCAACCGTCCGGCAAATTCTTTATCTACGATTTTACTGCCATGGTTACCCCAGACCATCGCGCCATTTGAAAAGCGCCAAGCTGTCATTCGTACCTTAAAGAATGATCAACCCGATGTGGCGTGGTCGTTGATCCTGAATTTATTACCCAACCAACTTCAGTCATCGTTTGGCGCGCATAAGCCTGTTTGGCGAAACGTGATTCCGGCTGATTGGGAGAAAGGCGTCACCCAGCAAGAATATTGGCAACAAATAAGCTTTTACGCGGAGCAAGCCGTTGCAATGGCGGGTTACGATCCGATCAGGTTGGGAGCCTTGGTCGAGCGCTTCGATAGTTTGCCCAATCCTGCATACGATCAATTGCTTAGTGCATTGAGATCGGAAACCGTGGTTGGTTTTGATGAAGATGTTCGACAAAAATTGTGGGAAAAACTAGTCGGATTTGTTGCCAAACATCGCCGCTTTCCAGACGCGGAGTGGAGTGCAGATGAATCGTTGTTGAAGCCGATCGAAGAAGTGGCGGAAAAATTGGCTCCTTCAACTCCCTATATCCGTTACCAGCATTTGTTTTCGAATCGAGACTTTGAACAATATGACGATGAAATATCTTGGGACGAGAAACTGAAAAAACTAAATCAGCGCCGTATTGATGCGGCAAAAGATTTATTAGATCAAAATGGTATTACTACCATTATCCGGTTTGCCGAAACCGTGAAATCGCCTAACCAGGTTGGGCAAGCATTGGCGCATATCGCCGACGATAAAATTGATGCGTTTTTGTTGCCGGAATATCTCAATAAAGAAAATTTACAATTGGATAATTTTATATCAGCCTTTGTTGGAACTCGTTTCCACATAAATGGTTGGCCATGGGCAGACGGATTGGATATGTCCACATGGAAAAAGCCCCAAATTTCTCAGTTTTATAGTCAGTTACCGTTTAAGCCGAGCACATGGCAACGTGTTGCTCAACATTTACATGAATCCGAGATTGATTATTGGCAACACGCTTGGGTAAATCCCTACCAACCAGATAGCGATTTGGCTTTTGCCGTGGACAAGTTGATTGAGTATGGGCGGCCGCTCTCAGCCATCGATTGCCTTGATAAGATTCGGCATGATCATAAAGCACTCAAAATAGAACAATGCGTTAGGGCATTAATGGAGGCGGTATCGACGCCCGAACCGAAACATTCTTTAGCAAGCCACCATATTGTTGATTTGATCAAGTATTTACAAGAATCAACCGAGACTTCGCCGGACGACCTCTTTCGAGTTGAATGGGCGTATTTACCTCTATTAAATGGCTACCATGGAGCTAGGCCAGTATATTTAGAAAAACGGCTTGCCTGCGATCCGGAATTCTTCTGTGAAGCTATACGGTTAATTTATCGTCCGGACAAAAAGGATTTAGAAATTCAGGATGTTTCCGAGCAACAAAAATCGATTGCGAACAACGCTTATCGTTTATTGAACGATTGGAAAATGCCTCCTGGTATTGAAGACGATGGGACTTTTAGTTCAGACAAATTAGTTGTCTGGATCAATCGGGTCAGGGAGCTCACTGAGGAGTCTGGTCATTTTGATGTGGCAATGTCCAAAGTTGGTCAGGTCTTGATGCATTGCCCGCCCGACCCAAATGGTCTGTGGATTAGTCGGGTAGCGGCTGGTCAATTGAACGAAAAAGACGCCGAAGCGCTCAGGCGAGGATATTACTTCGCCATTCGGAATTCCCGCGGAGCTTACTATGTTGACCCTAGCGGGGAACAGGAAATGAAACTTGCGGAAAAATATCGCGTACAAGCAGTGGACATGGAAAATGAAGGTTATGTCAGGTTTGCCCAGACGTTAAATGCTTTGTCGGATAGTTATGAAACAGATGCAAAACGAGTTCGAGACGAATATGGGGGAGGTTAGTAGTGCCTGAATTGCCGGTTTTCTTCGAACAGGAAAAGGGCCAGATCTAGCAAGTAATCGTCCTTGAAAGGCTTTGCTTTTTTATGCCTGACCCCTTCTTCCTTGTTCGTGACATCGCTAGCTCGTGGCCAAGCAAAATCTGCTTTTTTAAAACTGAACTATGAAATCCGTTAGACTAGGCGCCGGCCATAGTCAACATAGGAGCGATGTATGAAATTCGATATAACCAACCCCGGCGCATTTTCGACCTTAAGGGTCTGTCTGGAGCCCAACGAATCCATCAAAGCCGAGTCGGGTGCGATGATCACCATGAGCGAGACGCTGGATGTGAGTTCAAAAATGGAAAGAGGGTTGCTGGGCGGGTTATCCCGCAAACTGCTGACCGGGGAGTCGTTGTTTTTTCAAACCGTTACTGCGGCACGCGGGCCCGGCGAAGTGTTGATGGCGTCCGCTTATCCCGGCGAAATCGCCATACTCGAGATGGACGGTTCGGAAGAATACATCTTACAGAAAGACGGATTTTTGGCAGCCGAGCAATCGGTGCAAGTCTCCACTAAGGCGCAAAACCTGACCAAGGGTCTGTTTTCCGGCGAAGGCTTCTTCGTGATGCGGGTAAGCGGGCAGGGCAAACTTGCGATCAGCACCTACGGCGGCATCCAAAAGCTGTCGCTGGCACCCGGCGAAACCCGAATCATCGACAACAGCCATATGGTGGCCTGGAGCGCCAACGCCAATTATAAAATCGAAAAAGCCGCCAAAGGCTGGATTTCCAGCTTTACCAGCGGCGAAGGTCTGGTCTGCCGGTTTACGGGGCCGGGCGATGTTTATATTCAAACCCGCAACTCGCCGGGTTTCGGCTCTTGGCTACGCCAGTTCATCCCGACCCGCTGATACCGCGGATAGACTATTCAGCGCACAGAAGACTATGAATTCAGGAAGCAATTTCAATGGGCTTTACTATGCCGGGCGCGACAAATTCAGTGTGCGGTTTACCGTATCCGCGCACGGACTGATCGAATTCGAACTGGCCGAGCGGGGGCGACAGACGATTGCTCTGCAAGGCACCACCTTGGAATTGATCGGCGACCCGTGTACGACCTTGCAAATCGGCTGGTCAGACCACAATGGTCGACACGCCTTGTTGTGCGCGGAGCCCGGCCTATTCGTTACCCTGCTGTCGCTGAATTTACCGCAACCGGCTCACGCGCACCTAACTGCCTTGCAAACCCGGCAGCGTCAAACACTCAGCGGCGAAAAACATCGAGTGCCGGTCTACCTGGGTCTGATTGCGGCGTTTTTTGTCGGTGGATATGCGGCGTTGCACTATGCCGCCCCCTTGGTCGCAGATTTGATTCCCTATGAATGGGAGCAAAAAATCGGCGAAGTTGCCTTCGAACACTACCAAACCGGTAAACGAACTATCGCGGATCAGACCGTCACCGACGGGGTTAACGCCATCGTTAACCGCATAGATCAGTTCGACGGCGCGGAGATCGCATACCAGGTGGCGGTGGTCGATGCCGACATGATCAACGCGTTTGCCTTCCCCGGCGGTTACGTGGTGGTGACTACCGGCTTGATCGAAAATGCCGACAATCCCGAACAAGTCGCAGGCGTGTTGGCGCATGAATTGACCCATGTGCTGCAGCGACACGGGATGCGAAAACTGGTGCGTCAGGCCGGTATGGGTGTGTTGATCGGCATTGTATTCGGCGACGTGTCGGTACTGTCGCAGTTGATCGAACTTAGCTCGCAACTGGATAGCCTGTCATTCGACCGCGATCAGGAGCGCCGCGCCGACGACGGGGCGATCGAAATCATGACCGCTGCCGGCTTATCGCCGCAAAACCTGGCAGCTTTTTTTAAAAAAATTCAAACCGCGGATACGCTGACCGGCAGTATCCCGGTGCTGTTGCAAACTCATCCGCTAACCGAGGAGCGCATTCAACGCGTGACAGCCGCCGCCGAGCCGGCACAGCCCTTTCGGTTCGAGATGGATTGGGGCAAAGTCAAACAAGGGATAAAGTAAAGCGCGCAGATCTTCGATCGCGCTGAGAACTGTCCCCACCCATCGCTTTCCGCGTCGGGTTTTCGCTGTGCACATCCAGCGTATGCATGACGTATCCGGTCAGCACGGTGAGGGGAACTCGGCGCTACCGCATTACTCTAGTTCTAACAGTCTGGTCTGCTTGAAGTCATTGATAGAACTTCCAGCAAATCGCGCTTTGCAACAAGCTGAATGGCCTCGAATCCTTTCACAACGCGCCGCGGCTCGAGTAACTCTGCGTGGTGCCAAGCGGATGTGCTGCGTCCCGCCTATTCGCCGACGTCACCGGCAGTTCGAAATAACGCCCCTGTACCAAATCGAAGCCGCTCTGTCTGGCCAATGCCGCGCTGCGCTTGTCGGCGACATCCAATAGCAGGCTGCGGCCATTGACCGAGGTGACCAGGCTGTTCAGTTGCTGGATTTTGCCCAGCAACTGGTTGTCTCTGACTTGATCCAAATGCTCGGCGGATAAGCCGACAAAATCCGGCGATAAGCGGGAGATCAATTCCAGCGCGGCTTTTTCCAGCGACTGAACGTCGAATTTCAGCGCCAGCCGGTAACCGCGGCGTTGGTAATTTTCCAGACCTTTTTGCAAGGACGGAAAGAAGCGGGTGTAGGCGTTGCTGACACTGAGCGCAATGGCCACGTTGCTGGTTTGCAGGCCGCATTTGACGATGATCTCTTCGAAATAAGCGCCGTGGTCGGCCTTGACGCCCAGAATATGCCGCGGATCGACGTACAGAAATAGCAATTCGTCCAGATGCGACTGCGGCAGGTAGTTCAGCATGTGCACGGTGCGGGTCAGCCGGTCGAAATTGATCACCGAATCGCTGTTGCCGGGCGCTTGAGGCAGACTGAGCAGATTGTCCAGCTCGTTACCCAACAGCGTCTGTACCGGATTTGCCGCGACCGTCAATTGCGCGATATGGCCGACTACCTGCGACGTGCGCAAGGTTTCCCGGATCGGCGCCAAGGTGCTGCCGACTTTGATCGGCCCGAACATGCCGTGTACGGTGCCGTTCTCCAACAAAAACGGCCGGATACCATCGCTGTGCTCCTGTTCCAGGCGGTCGTTGAAATATTCCACTAGTTGCTGCAAAGGCATGATCGCTTCCTCTCGATTGAAATTTTAGAGCGGGCAGGGCAGCCGGTCGGGACAGTGCCGCCCGGCGTTATATCGAGCAATGTTAACGACTGTGTTTTGTGAAATAAAACGATATTATTAGAATTGTTAATCACGATATTAGATAAATTGGGAGCTGAATGGCGGGCGGGGGCGGCGCTGGTGAAAATCGGGGCTTAGGAGTAGTATTTCGGTAGGTTTTATATGGAAATCGCGCTTATGGCAGACGCAGCAATCGCCCGGCAGGCAACAGCGGACATATCCGCTTCGGTGCCGGCGGAAACCAAGCCCCACTCGCAGCAACCGGTCGGCCGCATCGAAGCGGCACAGGGGCCGGTGGTGGACGTGCGCTGCGAGTATCTGCCGCCGATCGGCCAGGCTTTGGACGTGATCAACGGCGGATCGGCTTATGTGATGGTGGTGTTTCAACACCTGGAGCCAACCTTGGTGCGGGCGATTGCCCTGCATCCGGTATCCGGGCTGTATCGCGGCATGCCGGTCTACGACCGCGGCGACGCGTTGCACGTGCCGGTCGATCAGGCCTGCTTGGGGCGGATGTTGAATCTGTTCGGCGAACCGCTCGACGGCGGCCCGCCGCTGCCGAAAAAGCAGTTTCGCAATATCCTCTCTAATCCGCCGTTATTGTCCGAGACCTTGCCGGCCTCGCAGATCCTGGAAACCGGTATCAAGGTCATCGATTTGCTGTGCCCCTTCGTGCGCGGCGGCAAGACCGGCCTGTTCGGCGGCGCCGGCGTCGGCAAGACGGTATTGATGATGGAATTCATGCATGCGGTCAGCACCACGATGCAAGGGGTATCGGTGTATGCCGGGGTTGGCGAGCGTATGCGCGAGGGCCACGAACTTTGGCACGAAATGGCCGACGCCGGCGTGCTGCCCAAAGCTTTGCTGGTCTACGGCCAGATGGACGAATCGCCCGGCGTGCGCTTTCATGTCGGTTACACCGCGTTGACCTATGCCGAGTATCTGCGCGATACGCTGCACGGCGAGGTGTTGTTTCTGATGGACAACATATTCCGGTTCGTTCAGGCCGGTAGCGAGATTTCCGGTTTGTTGGGGCGGATGCCGGCCACGGTGGGCTACCAACCGACCTTATTGACCGAAGTGGCATCGTTGCAGGAACGCATCGTCTCGACCCGCTCCGGCTCGATTACCTCGGTGCAGGCTGTGTACGTGCCGGCCGACGACATGTCCGATCCCGCCGTGGCAACGATACTTGGCCATCTGGATAGCGTCGTTATCCTGTCGCGGCAACAGGCGGCCAAGGGCATTTACCCGGCAATCGACCCACTGCGCTCCGGCAGCCGGATCATGGACCGCCATATCGTCGGCGAGCGTCACTATCAGGTGGCTAGGGCGGTACGCGAGCATTTGTCCCGCTACCGCGAGCTGGAAGATATCATCGCGATGCTCGGCATCGAGGAATTGTCGGTCGAGGACAGGCGCATCGTCGAACGTGCCCGCCGCCTGCAACGTTATCTGACTCAACCTTTCGTTACCGTCGCCGACCATACCGGCTTGCCCGGCGTGCGGGTGCCGCTGCAACAGACCATCGCCGACTGCGAGGCCTTCATCGCCGGCAAGTACGACTCGCTCAGCGAAGCGGACTGTTACATGAAGGGGGCGATGCCGGCATGAGCGGGTTTGAACTGACTTTGCTCGATAGCCGCGGCGTCGAACATTTCGAGCAAGTCGGCCAATTCGTCGGTGCCGACGCCGACGGCAGTTTCGGGATTTTGCCCGGCCACGTGCGGATGATTGCGTTATTGCGTTATGGGCTGGCGCGGTTTAGCGATGAGTCGGGCGTCTGGCGCTATCTGGCCTTGCCGGGCGGCGTGTTGCGTTTTGCCGATAATCGAATGACGCTGACGGCAGTCCGCTATTTTCTCGGCGACGATCCGGACGCGATCTGCGAACAATTGGCGGCGGAAATGGCGCGCACCGATTCGGAAGTACATCGGGCGCGAGCGACGCTGACCGAAATCGAACGCTCGCTGCTGCGGCGTTTGGCGGAGTTGAGTAACCGGGTTGCTGGGGGGCGATAGCCATGAGTTTTCGGAATAAATTGATCGAATTCACCCGGCGCGATGCGCGGCGCTTGCAGGAACAACGCCGGCAATCGGCGTCCTGGTTCGGTGTGTTGCTGTACGGCGGTACGCTGGGGCTGTTGTTTGTCGTGCCCATCGTCGCCGGCGCCTACCTCGGGCGTTGGCTGGATACGTTGGCGGACGGTTATTCGGTGCGCTGGACCGTCAGCCTGATCGTGTTGGGCATTGTGGTTGGTGCCTACAATGCGCTGCGGTTTTTACAGGAGCATTCGCGATGACCGAGCCCGACCTTGCCTTGCATCTCGGGCCGTTGGCGATCAGCGGCACGGTGTTGACCACCTGGGGCGTGATGGCCGGATTTACCTTGCTGGCGTTACTGCTGCGCTGGCCGGCGAAGGGCGGATTGGGGCGGCTGCATACGGCGCTGGAGGCGGTGGTGGTGGCGATCGAAGGCGCAATCGGCGAGGTGCTACCGGCAGCTGCGGTGCGACGGGTATTGCCGTTCGTCGCGACGCTGTGGCTGTTCGTGTTGGTCGCCAATCTGGTCGGCCTGATTCCGGGCTTGCATTCGCCAACCCGTGATTTATCCGCGACGGCCGCGTTAGCGGTACTGGTGTTCGTTTCCACCCATTGGTTCGGGATTCGCGACCGCGGCCTGCGCAACCATCTGCGCCACTACATCGAACCCAGCGTGATCCTGCTACCGTTTCATATCATCAGCGAATTGACCAGGACGCTGGCCTTGGCGATCCGTTTGTTCGGCAACGTCATGAGTCTGGAAATGGCCGCGTTGCTCGTATTGCTGATCGCCGGCTTTTTGGTGCCGGTGCCACTGTTAATGCTGCACGTGGTCGAAGCCGTGGTGCAGGCCTATATCTTCGGCATGCTGGCCTTGATTTACATCGCCGGCGCGCTGGAACCCAACGAATCCGACACTTCAGTCACGGAGAATCCGTCATGACCGATTTACATCTGTTCAGCATCATCTCCACCGGCGTGGCCGGCTTGGTCATCGCCCTAGGCACCATGCTGCCGGCCATCGCGATGGGCAAGGCCATTGCCAGCGCGTTGGAAGCGCTGGCCCGGCAGCCGGAAGCGGAAAAAACCATCACCCGCACCTTATTTATCGGTTTGGCGATGATCGAATCGCTGGCGATTTATTGTCTGGTGGTGGCCTTGATCGTGCTGTTCCGCAACCCGTTGCTGGAATATTTCCTGGGTTAGGCCGCCGAGTGATCGGTATCGCCCTCCAATCCACCGGACTTCTGCCATGATGCAACTCGACTGGACCACGTTTATTTTGGAAATCCTCAATTTCCTGGTGTTGGTGTGGATACTGCAGCGTTTTCTGTACCGGCCGGTTTTGGCGTTACTGGACGCCCGCCAGCAACGCATCAACCAGCAAACCGAACGCGCCGCGCAATTGCACGCCGAAGCCGAAGCCTTGCAAGGCCAGTACCAGGCGCGCCTGGCGGATTGGCAGCAACAGCAGGACGCCGCGCGCCGGGCGTTGGAGGAAGAGTTGGCGCAATTGCGCAGTCGCGAACTCGAAGCGCTGCGGAAAACCCTGGCCGATGAAGAAGCCAAGTATCGGGTGCGCAATCAGGCGGCCACTGCGACTCGCGAAGCCGCTTTGATCCGCGAAGCGGCGGCCAAGGCTTACGCCCAAACCGCGGCCATGCTGCAGCGTTTGGCCGCGCCGGATTTGACCGGACGCATCGTCGAGATTTTCCTGGAAGATTTGCGGCAATTGCCGGAAGCGGATCTGGCAGCGTTGCATAAAGCGGCGGCGGGGCTGATCCAGGCGTCGGCGGTGACGGTAACCAGCGCCCATCCCTTGACGGACGCCGAGCAGGGCCGGCTCTGCCAAGCGTTGTCGGCGGCGGCCGGTCGCGAGCTGACTTTCAACTTCTCCATCGATCCGGCCTTGATCGCCGGCGTCCGCGCCGTAGTCGGCGAATGCCAGTTGCACGCCAATTTGGCCGACGAATTGGCTTTTTTTCGCCGCCAAACCAACCATGACTGAGGCGAACGCGCCCTATCGCTTCGGCCTGCGCCTGTCCGAACGCGGCTGTGTGGCCGGTATCGGCGACGGCATCGCCTGGATTCGCGGTCTGCCTTCGGCTCGGCTCGACGAATTGATCGGCTTCGACGACGGTAGTTCGGGTTTGGTATTCCAACTCGGCAAGGAAGTGTTGGGCGCGATCCTGCTGTCGCAGAGCCGCGGCGTCACCGCCGGCATGGCGGTACAGCACATCGGCCGTAAATTGGAGATCGGCGTCGGCGACGCCTTGCTCGGCCGGGTAGTCGATCCGCTGGGCAGTCCGCTGGACGGTTTGCCGGCGCCGCAAACCCGCCAGTTCCGGCCGTTGGAAGCGGCCGCACCGAGCATTATCGAACGCGATTTCGTCAGCGAGCCGTTTTATACCGGTAGCAAGATCGTCGATAGTCTGATCCCGATCGGCAAGGGCCAGCGCCAATTGATCATCGGCGACGATGGCGTCGGCAAAAGCGCCCTGGCCTTGGATGCGGTGTTGAACCAGCGCGGCCGCAACGTGTTGTGCGTGATGGTGTTGATCGGCCAGCCGCGCTCGTCGGTGGCCGGCACCTTGGAAGCCTTACGTGCCGCCGGAGCGCTGGATTACACGGTGCTGGTGGTGGCCGAAGCCAACGCCTTGCCGGGCTTTCGCTATCTGGCGCCGTTTGCCGGCTGCGCCATCGCCGAGCACTGGATGCGGCTGGGCCGCGACACGCTGGTGGTCTACGACGATCTGACCCGCCACGCCCAATCCTACCGCGAGTTGTCGCTGTTGTTGCAACGGCCGCCGGGCCGCGAAGCCTATCCGGGGGATATTTTTTATCTGCATTCGCGCTTGCTGGAGCGCTCGACGGTGTTGAGCCTGCAACACGGCGGCGGCAGCATGACCGCGCTGCCGATCATCGAAACCCGGCAGGGCGAATTGTCGGCCTATATCCCGACCAACCTGATTTCGATTACCGACGGCCAGATTTATTTCGAGAGCAAATTATTCGCCGCCGGCATCCTGCCGGCCATCGATATCGGCCGCTCGGTGTCGCGGATCGGCGGCAAGGCCCAGCATCCGGCCATCAAAAACGCCGCTGCCCATATCCGGCTGGACTATCTGCAATTTCTGGAGCTGGAACTGTTCGCCCGCTTCGGCACCCGGCTGGAAGCCAGCGTCGAGGAAAAATTGCAGAGCGGCCGGCTGTTGCGGGAAATTCTGAAGCAGGACCGCTTGCAGCCTTGGTCCGAAGCGGCGCATCTGGCCTGGTTGCTGGCTTACGGCGAAGGTTTGCTGGCCGGTGTCGCGCCGGAACAAGCGGCCGGGGTGTTGGCATTTCTGCTGCAGCAACTGGCGGAGACCCGTTTGAGCTTGGACTCGCCGAAGCAGCAATGGCTGGCGGCGCTCAGGCAATGGCTGGCGGCTAAACCATGAGCCAGCGGCGGGAAGTAGAAGCGCGGTTGGCGCTGTTCGACGAATTGTCCGGCATCCTCGGCGCGATGCGCAGTTTTGCGTTGGCCGAATTGCGCAAGGTCGGCAAGCGCGAAGCCGGCCAGCAGCTGGTCGTAGAGTCGTTGCTGGCCGCTTTGCACGATTTGTCCGGCGCCTTGCCGGAAGCGTTTTATGCCGATACCGCCAAAACCCGCGCCGATATCTGGTTGTTGTTCGGCTCGGTGCGCGGCTTTTGCGGCAGTTTCAACGAAGACGTGCTGCGTTTTTGGCAGGGTGCAGCCGAGCTTGAAGCGCCGTTGATTTTGGTGGGCGAGCGCCTGCATTGCCTATTCGACGGTCATGAATCCGCCGTTTTTCTGGACGGCGCCGAGGGCGGTCTGGACGCGCCGGCGGCGATCGACCGGATTCTGGCGGCGGTCGCCGAACTGCGCGGCGATAGCGATTATGGTTTGATGGTCTGCATCCGCGACGAGCAGGGCGCTCGCAGCCAGCGCTTGTGGCCGTTGCCACCCATTGCCGGCGGGAGTGTTCCGCTGGAACTGCCGTTGACTTATCAGCGTCCTGCCGCAGTTGCGATGGGCGTTGCCGAACAGTATTGGTTCCATGTGCTGCTGGCGCTGCTGTTGCGTTCGATTCGGGTCGAAAATCATATGCGCTTGATGCAGATGGAAACTGCGCTACGTCATCTGGAACACGGCGGCGAGGACTTGCAACGCCAGCTCAACCGTCTGCGGCAGGAGGAAATCGTCGAGGAAATCGAGCTGATGGTCGGCCGGCGTTAGCAAACCGCACTCAGTCAACCGCCCGACCCGGCACCGGATCGGGCGGCCACCTTGCTCTTTTCAATCAGTCGTCTGCAAAAAACCGGCCCGGCCGATCGGCGCCGTGCCCCGCTACCTGCCTAGGCACAATCCCTCTTGCGTTCTCGTTTCAAAATTGCCTCGACTGCCGCAACTGTTGCGGCCCGGACTGACCTTGGCTTCAAGTTCCGCGAGTATGGGCTACAGTTTACCGGTAACGCGCTGCGGCCAGCGGGCCGTTGCAGCGCGACCGGAGGCCTTGGTTGCTAACAGCCGGTGCCGCGTCCTTTCAACTTATTACAGATGGAGTAAAACATGACGGAAAAACATTGTCTGATTGTCGACGACAGCAAGATGTCCAGAATGATGGTGAAAAAAATCATTCTGGAGGCGCATCCCGATTGGCATATCGTCGAAGCCGAGAACGGGCAGCAAGCGATCGACAGAGCCGGCGAAGCCAAATACGACATCATTTTGCTGGATTACAACATGCCCGTCATGGAAGGCGGCCAAGCGGCCGAAATCATCCGTCCGATGCAAGCCGAGGCCAAGATGGCGTTCCTGACCGCCAACGTGCAAGAGGCGGTAAAGAATCTGGCGGTGCAATTGCACATCGACTTTATCCCCAAACCGATCACAGAAGCCAAGATCAAAGCCTATGTCGGATAACTTGATTGAAAATGACGAAGATTTTTTAGATGCCGTGGCCGAAGTCCTTAATATCGGCATGGGTTACGCTGCCAGCGTACTCAGCGAAATGGTCAACGAAGAGGTGAAACTGAGTGTGCCCGGCGTGACCTTTGTCTCGCGTCCGGAGGCTTTGAAGGTGATTCAAGCCAAGACCGATCGCGATGTCAGCGGCGTTTGCCAGCAATTCGACGGCGTGATGGGCGGCGACGTACTGCTGCTGTTTCCCGAGGAAAAAAGCCTGCAGTTGGTCAGAGCCGTACTGCAGCAGGACTTGTCGCTGGAAGACTTGACCGAAATGGAACAGGAGGCCATGGCGGAAATCGGCAATGTCATATTAAACGGTTGTCTGTGCAGCATCGCCGATCTGTTCAATCAGCGGATTTCCGGCGGCATCCCCGAATTCGTAAAAGGTTCTTTGGCGGACATCCTTACCGACAACGAGTTGCGCGAAAAAGTCGAGGCTTGCGTGTTGTTGTTGAACATGGAGTTCTCGCTCGATAAGAACCGCGTCGAGGGTTACGTCACCTTTTTGATGGACGTCGAATCGATGTCGATATTCAAGCAAAGCGTCAAGTCTTATCTGGGTATGTGATGGTGGCGAATAGTAAGCCGGATTCGGATTTCGTCAGGTCAAGCCTGTTTCAGGCTATTTTCGAAAACTGCCAGTTTGGATTGATCGTTGTGAACCGGGCTTCTGCCGTCGTTGCCTGGAATCCTTGGATGGCGAAGTGCAGCGGTATCGATGCCGAGCGGGCGTTCGGCAAATCTTTAGCCGAACTATTCCCCAATGCGGCCGGCGGCAGTTTGCAAAGAGCGATAGACGTTGCTTTGAGTCACGGCATGTCGTCGATTATTTCCCATACCTTAAACCGCAATCCGCTGCCGTTGACTGCTGCCAGCGGCGCAGCCATCGATCAGCAATTGAAGGTTACGCCGCTCAATACTGAAGATTCGAGTCTTTGTTTGATTCAAATCAACGATATTACGGCGGCGGTCAAGCGCGATAGCCAACTGCTGGATAACGTCGCCGAGCTGAGTTTTCATAAATACGCATTCGACCAGCACGCAATCGTGGCCGTTACTGAAGTGGACGGCACCATTACTTACGTTAACGATCTGTTTTGCAAGGTCAGCCAATACTCGCGGGAGGAGTTGATCGGCCAGAACCACAGGCTGTTGAACTCGGGGCTGCATGCGCAGCAGTTTTTTCGGGATATGTTTAAGGTTATCGGCAAAGGCAAGGTTTGGCAGGGCGATATCTGCAACCGGACCAAGAGCGGCGAGCTGTACTGGGTATCGACCACTATCGTGCCGGACATCGGCCAGAATGGGAAACCGCGGCGGTATCTGGCGATTCGCACCGACATCACCGAACGCAAACGCGCCGAAGAAGCCGCCAACGCGGCGACGGTGGCCAAATCGCAATTTTTGGCCAATATGAGCCACGAAATCCGGACGCCGATGAACGCGATTTTGGGTCTGACTCGCCAGGTATTGGAAACCGAACTGACGGCGGAGCAACGCGAACAATTGGATAAAGTCAGAAAGTCCGGCCAGGTGCTGATCCGGATCATTAACGACATTCTGGATTTTTCCCGATTCGAGTCCGGTGCCGTGGCGCTGGAACAGCTGCCGATCAGACTGGAGACGGTGTTGCAGGAAGTCACCGACTTGTTCGGCGCCCAGATCGAAGAAAAAGGCTTGGAGATGTTTGTGGACATTCATCCCGATACGCCGTTTTACGTGATGGGCGATCCGCATCGACTGACCCAAATTCTTAACAATCTGATCAGTAACGCGATTAAATTTACCGAAAATGGCGAAATTTACCTGTCGGTACAAGCGGATGGCCGGACCGAAAAAACCGTGACCCTGGTTTTTAGCGTCCGCGATACCGGGATCGGCGTGTCGGCGGATAAAATCGAATCCCTGTTCAATCCCTTCGTGCAGGCCGACAATTCGACCACGCGGCGCTTCGGTGGCAGCGGCTTGGGATTGGCCATATCCCGGAAGCTGGTGGAGCTGATGGGCGGGCATATCGAGATGAACAGTACCTGCGGCCAGGGTACCTGTGTCAATTTTTCCATTGAGGTGGGATTAATGCCGGGCGAGGCCGTTCTGTCGCACACCTCGGCCGGGGATTTGCAAAGTTTGCTGGGCAAGCGGGTTTTGATCGTGGACGACATCGAGTCGTCGCGCAATATTCTGTCGCGTCTGATCGGTTTATGGGGGATGCATGCGGTCATGGCCGGTTCCGGCGAAGAAGCGTTGGTGGCGATAGAACAGGCCTCGCGTGAACGGTGGCCCTTTTACGCGGTGCTGTTGGATTGGCGTATGCCGGGAATGAGCGGATTGCAAGTGGCGGCGGAGTTGAAAAAACGGCTGAGCGGGGGAGAGGCTAACGATCCGCTCAAGGTGTTGATGGTCACCGCTTACGATAAGCAGGCGCTGCTGCGGCATCCCGATGCACATTTCGTCGACAACGTGCTGTCGAAACCGATTCTGCCTTCCAAGTTGTTCGATGCGCTGTTGAGCCGTAAAACCAATCCTGACGTGGTTGCGCCGGAACTGACCAGGCGCCGGTTCGAAGGGCTTAGGGTGTTGCTGGTGGAAGATCACGATATCAATCAGGAAGTCGCCGTCAATTTTTTAAAAAAACGCGGGGTAGATGTTACGGTAGCCTGGCATGGTTTGGAAGCGGTCGAATTTGTCAAGCGGCGCACATTCGACTTGGTGTTGATGGATTTGCACATGCCGGTGATGGGAGGGCAGGAAGCCACTCGTTTGATTCGGCAAATGCCGCAAGGCCGGAGTCTGCCGATCGTGGCGATGACCGCCGCCATTTTGGACGAAGATCGCAGAGCTTGCCTGGAGGCCGGCATGGACGATTTTATTCCGAAACCGGTAGAACCGACGGATCTGGCCCGGGTATTGGAGCTTTTCAGTCGGCGCGGCCCGTTGGCGGCGCAAGTCGAACAGGCCGCGATCATAACCCATCGGCCCATTTTGGATGTGACCCAAAGTTTGCGCCTGCTGGACGGCGACGTCGCTTTGCTGCAACGGCTGATCAGCAGCTTCATCGAGCGTTTTCACGATATTACGGCGCAGTTAACCGCATTGCTGGCCAAGCGCAATCCAAAGGACGCGGCCAATATGATCCATGCCGTGAAAGGGGTTGCGGCCAACCTGGGCGCATCGGCGTTGGCGGACGCCTGTAGCCGGTTGATGGAGGAAATCAAGCTGGACAGCGGGACCTTGTCGATGGACGCATTCAACACGGTGTTCACCGAAACCGTCAAGGAGATGCAAGTTTTTCTGGGCAAGCACCCCCAAACCGCAAGCGTCAAAGTCGAAGAAAACGACTATGTTGCCTCGGCCGAGACCTTGCTGGAATTGGAGCCGTATCTGCTGCGCCAGGAAATCATTCCCGATGCATTGCTTGAGGCCCTCGACCGGCTGGCTGCCGACAACTCGGACGGTTCCGCTTTATTACGCCAGTTGAAATACCATCTGGACAATTTCGACCACCGGCAAGCGCGCGAGGTATTCGCGAATTGGAAATCGAGCACTGGGGGGCAAGCGTGAGCGGTAGTGCCCCCAGCCTAAAACCCCTGGTACTGTTGGTGGACGATTTGCCGGCCAACTTGCACGTGCTGGTGTCGGCCTTAAAGGCGGATTTCCGCCTGAAAACCGCGACCAGCGGCGCGGACGCTTTAGCCTTGCTGGAGCAACAGGACGATCTGCCGAAACTGGTCGTCCTCGACGTCAAAATGCCGGGTATCGGCGGCATCGAGGTATTGCGCAGGATGCGGGCGTCGCCGGCAACCGGCGACATTCCGGTGATTCTGCTGAGCGCCGACAGTTCGGAACAAAACGAGCTGGCCGGCCTGCACCTCGGCGCGGACGATTACTTGGTAAAACCGATCTCGCCCAATGTCTTGTCGGTAAGGGTCCACAACCAGATTCAGCGCCACGCGGACCGGGTGCAGTTGCGTTTGGCGGCGCATGTGTTCGAGTACAGTGGGGAGGCGATCATGATTACCGATCGCCATAACCGCATCATCGACGTCAACGCCGCGTTTTCGGCTCTGACCGGATACGATAAGGCCGACGTATTGGGCATGGACCCGAAAATGTTGTCTTCCGGTCAGGCCGAGCGGGAGTTGTACGAGAAGATGTGGGCCGGTATTCGGGACACTGGATTCTGGCAAGGGGAACTTTGGGACCGGCGTAAGGACGGTAGCGTATTTCCCAAAATGATGACGGTGTCGGTCGTGCGCGACCGAACCGGCGTCATCGAGTTTCATTTGGCCAACTTCGTCGATATCAGTCATCTGAAAGAAGCCCACGCCCGGATCGAGCATCTGGCTCACCACGATCCGTTAACCGAATTGCCGAATCGCTTGCACTTGCAACTCTATCTCGAACAATCGCTGATGATTGCCAAGCGTGGGGGGGAGCAATTGGCCGTCATGTTGTTGGATTTGGATCGGTTCAAGAACATCAACGATACCTTGGGTCATTCCATCGGCGACCAGTTGCTGATTCAGGTGGCGAAGCGGCTGAAAACCTCGTTGCGGGAATACGACATGGTTGCCCGCCTGGGCGGTGACGAGTTTGTGGTGGTAATCAGAGCTGCCGCGATAGAGGATGTCGCTTCTTCGGTGGCGAATAAGATCTGCCATAGCTTGGGGCAGCCGTTCACGATAGAAAAATTCACGTTGCGTACCGCTTCCAGTATCGGTATCGCGGTCTATCCGGATAATGCCGAGCATATGGAAGACCTGATGAAAAGCGCCGATACCGCGATGTACCACGCCAAGTCCGAAGGCGGCGGCAATTTTCAGTTTTTCTCGCCGGAAATGAACCGCAACGCCCACGAGAAAATGGAACTTGAAAACCAGTTGCACGAAGCGATCGAAAAACGCCAGTTCGAATTGTATTTCCAGCCGCAACTCTCGCTGCCGGACGAACGTTTGCTGGGTGCCGAGGTGTTGTTACGCTGGCGCCATCCCGTCAAGGGATTGATTTCGCCCTCGGTGTTCATTCCGTTGGCGGAAGAGACCAACCAAATTTACAAAATCGGCGAGTGGGTGCTGGAAAACGCCTGTCGGCGGGCGGGCGAATGGATAGCGCAAGGATTACCGCTAAAGCGGATCGGGATCAACGTGTCGGCCAAACAGTTTCAAAACAAAGGCCTGTACGAAGCGGTAAAGCGGGCACTGGTGCTGGCCGACATTAGCCCTGAGTCGCTGGAGTTGGAATTGGAAATTACCGAGACCGCCGTAATGACCTCACCGGTACAGGCCGGCGAAATGTTGCAGTCGTTTCGCGAAATAGGCATCACGGTGGCCTTGGACGACTTCGGCCAAGGCTATTCGTCGTTGGGCCAGCTGAAAAATTTGCCGTTGGATCGTTTGAAGATCGACGCGGCCTTCGTCCAAGATATTTCCGCCGACGTTGGCGAGCGCAATAATGGAGCGATCGCCTCGGCCACGATCGCGTTGGCGCACAATCTGGGCTTCAAGGTGATCGCCGAAGGCGTGGAAACCTCGGAGCATTTGGCTTTCCTGATCGCCCACGGCTGTGACGAAGCCCAAGGTTATTATTTTGCGAAACCGCTATCGGAGCGAGACTTCGAAGCGTTGTTGCGGCGTCAGCAATCCGAGGATTGACGCAGCCGGCGAGAACCGTTCGCGCTGCGCCGTCTTAGGGCCGGCTCAATGCGAACGGTATCAAACGGGTTAGCGCCGGATCAAACTGCCTCAGCTCGTTTGCGGCGCTGGGCCGCCAACAGTCCCAATACCCCGGAGCCCATTAACCAAAATGCAGCCGGTACCGGCACCGGCGCGACAGCATTCAGATTGACCGCGCCGTTCTGAGCACCGAGGTAAGTACCGATTTCGGCATCCAACGGGTTCGAGTCGCTGCTGGCTTTGGCTTCATGGTTTTCCGGGTCGTACTCGCCGGCATACTTGTAAAATTCGTAACGGAAGATCACCGATTCCGCGTTCTGACCCAGTACGTTTTGGTAGCCGGCTTCCAATTTGCCGGCGTCCGGATTGTCCGGATCGGTTTGCAATAATTGCCATTCGATTTCAGTCTCGGCTTGTTCGATGACTTGATTGCCCCCGATCAGCTCTTCGAGTTTGACTTCCCGTTCCAATTCGGTTCGGAACACTTTTACCCAGATCGCTTCGCCGAATTGGTCTTCTTTCGCCGGTTCCGGAGCGCGAATATCGGCCACCACCACCGGTTGCGGTTGCGGCTGACCGGCCGGCGCCGGATCGGCCGGAATCACGTTCCAATTCGGTGCCGGCAGCACCACGTTGCCGTTGCTGTTGCTGAGTTTGCCGGTATTGCTGCCGTCGTCGAACAGCCAGCTATAGGTGGTTTTGCTGGCGTTTTTACTGGTGCCGACGCCGAAATGGTCGCATGGGGTGGCGGCGCTGTAGCCGACGCCGCCGCCGGTCCAGCAGTTGTCTCCGGGGGTGACGAAGTTGCCGCTCGGCGTGCCGAAAAACCAGGATTGGCTGGCGGCATCCCACGCGCTGGCGTAGGTGACCCGGGTTCCAAATACGGCACCGTTAGTGTATTCGCTGATCATTGGCGCGCCGTAACGCACCACCGCATTGCCGGGATCGAAGCCGGTGCCGCTGGGAAAGCCGCGGCCGGCGCCGCCGAAGGTGTCGGTAATGTCGCTACTGTGCAGGCCTTCGAGTTCGATTTCGAAGCCGTGGGCGGTGTTGCCGGTATCGTTAACGACGTCGAAATTGCCCAGAAAACCGAGAAAACTCGCCGAAGCAATATTGGGTAACAGGACTAAAGAGAATGTTGCGGCATACGCCTGGGTTTTGAGTGTGGTCGCCATTATTGCTCCTGGTTGGCTGGGACTTGACTAAGCAGATCGTCTACACGACGACGGCATGCCTTATAGCAAACCAAGATGAATTCAACATGAAAACTGTGTTAATCCTCACAGTTTGGCGATTTCGGTTTGCGTCCGCTGATCATGGCCTTCACCAAACCTTCCTTATGGACTTTGCTGGAAACGATGACGCCCAGCACATGGATCGCAATCAAGACCAACATCAGATTGCTGGCGATCTCGTGGATTTCCTCCCAGAATTCCTCGGCCTCATCTCCAGCTTCAGCCGACTTGCCTTTGCCTTCCGCTTCCTCTGCGGCGTGGGCGGCGCCGATTACGCTTAGCATGCGGCTGTCCTGCGCCAGTGGGCCGCGGCCTTCTTCGATGGCGTAGACTTTCAAGCCGCTGATCGTCACCACGAACAGTGTAGCCAGCAATGCCAAAACCATCCAGCCGCCGAGCGGATTGTGGCCCAGGTAACGCGGCGCAGTGCCTTGGCGCAGTTGGGAAACATAACGCCACACGGCAGCCGGAGAGTGCACGAATTGGCTGAATCGGGCGTAGCGGCCGCCGACGAAGCCCCAGACCAATCTTGCGCTGATTAAGCCCAGTACCGTGTAGCCAGCGTAGATGTGCCAGGGATTTTCTTCTTCACTGGTGACGTACGCGACTGCAAATGCGGTGACCAGCGACCAATGGAACACGCGGACGAAAATATCCCAGACAGCTACCGAATTGTCGTTTTGCATGGATTAAGCTCCAGAATGGTTGAGGTATGGCCGGCATTTTAGTCAGGCGAAATGAAACCAATCTTAAAAATCGCCGCACCGGCGGATAAACCATTAAACTCTGAGCGATTTACAAGCGGGAGATGAGCGCCGCGTATGCGTTTATTGTTGGTGGAAGACGATCCGGGTTTGTCGAGATCGCTAAAACTCGAGCTGGAAACTGCCGGTTTTGCCGTGGATTGCGCGATGGACGGCGAGGCCGCCGAGTTCCTGGGCTCTACCGAATCCTACGACATTGTGATTCTGGATCTGGGCTTGCCGAAAATGCCCGGCCTGGAGGTGTTGCGGCGTTGGCGGCAGGCGGAGAATCACGTGCCGGTGATCGTGTTGACCGCCCGCGACGCCTGGCACGAGAAAGTCGACGGTTTCAAAGCCGGTGCCGACGACTACCTGGGTAAGCCGTTTCATATCGAAGAACTGTTGGCCCGGGTGCAGGCCTTGTTGAAGCGCTTTCACGGCCGGATGCAACCGCAGTTGGCGAGCTGCGGCTTGACCCTGGACGAAGATGCGCAAACGGTCAGCGTTAACGGCGGCGGCCCGGAACAACTGACGGCGATCGAATTTCGCTTGCTGCGTTATTTCATGTTGCATCCCGGCAAAGTTTTGACCAGAACCCATCTGCTGGAACATATCTACCAATGCGACAGCGACCCGGCCAGCAACGTGATCGAGGTTTACGTCAATCGCTTGCGGCGCAAGTTGGGCAACGATCTGATCGCCACCCGCCGCGGCCAGGGTTACGTGTTCGGCGAGAAAGCCTGATGTCGTTGCAACGCCGCTTGAATCGCGGCTTGATGTTGATTTTGAGCGCGGTGTTCGTCGGCCATTGGCTGGCGGCGGACTGGGTGATCCGCGCCGTTGCCGAAAAGCAGATGACGACCCGATTGCAGCACGATGCCGACTCTCTGATCGATACCTTGCAGCCCAATGGCGACGGCCTGCTGGAGTTTGACAGCTCCCACATCGGCACCGTCTACGGCCAGGCGTTTTCCGGCCACTATTTTGTATTGCACATCGGCCCAAGAACTTACTATTCCCAGTCTTTGCAAAGCGAAACCTTGCCGTTTCCCGCTCTGCCTGTCGGCACGGTGCAGTTGTTTCACCACGCCGATGGGCCACAAAAGCAGCCGTTGTTGGTTTTGAATCGGGGCTTGCAACGCTTCGGCCATCCGGTTTCGATTGCAATAGCCGAGGACTTGACCGATATCGGCCGCGATATCGACCATATCCGGCTGGCGTACTTGCTGTTGACGGTGTTGGTATTGCTGCTGGCCATCGGTTTGCAAACCGGCGATGTCCGGCGTGCTCTGCATCCGTTGCAGGCCGTGCGCGCCGAGCTGGCCGAGATTGCCGGCGGCCGCAAACCACAAATCCAAACCCGGGTGCCGCTGGAAATCAAACCCCTGGTCAGGGAAGTCAACCGCCTGTTGTTGTTGGTCGAGCGGCGCCTGCACCAGTCGCGGACCGCAATCGGCAATCTGGCGCACTCGCTGAAAACGCCGTTGGCGATGCTGTTCAGATTGGCGGAAAGCCCGGTTTTGGCGGATTATCCGGAACTGCAGCAACAGTTGCAGCAACAAGCGCGAAAAATGCACGAACGTATCGAGCGCGAATTGAAACGGGCCCGTTTGTCCGGCAATTTGCAATCGGCCAGCATGTTTAATCCGCGGGAAGAACTGGACGCCTTGACCCAGCTGTTGCGCAACATTTATTCGGAAAAGGCGCTGGACTTTCGAATCAGTGCGCCGGATCGGCCGATCAATTTCGATAGGGAAGACATGTTGGAATTGATCGGCAATTTGCTGGACAACGCTTGCAAGTGGGCCGCACGGCACATCATCGTCGAAATCGATTGCGCGCAGACCATGCGCATCGCTGTCGAGGACGACGGACCGGGATGCTCCGCAACGGAGATGCAACAACTCAGCCGGCGCGGTTTGCGGCTGGACGAGGCGGTGCAAGGCCACGGGCTGGGCCTGGCGATCGTCCGCGATATCGCCGAGTTTTATCGCGGAACCTTAGCCATCGAACGTTCCGCCCGGCTCGGCGGCCTGCGCGTCAGTGTGCAATTCCCGCGCTGAACGCCGGCAGCGGCGGGTATAATTGGCGTTTGTTCGTTCAATCTGCCGAGTAACATGACCACCGTAAATTCCGAAAAACTCTCCAGTGCCCGTTTTGCCGAAGCCACCGACGCCTTCGTCGAGGAATTCACCGCATCGGTGAATTTCGACCAACGCATGGCGCAACAAGATATCCAAGGCTCGCTGGCGCATGCGGCGATGCTGTGCAAAATCGGTATTCTGACCGAGCAGGAATTGGCGGATATCCGCAAAGGTTTGGCCCAGATCGGCGGCGAGATCGAGCGCGGCGAATTCGTCTGGTCGGTGAAGCAGGAAGATGTGCACATGAACATCGAAGCGCGCCTGACCGACCTGATCGGCATCGCCGGCAAGAAGCTGCATACCGGCCGTTCCCGCAACGACCAGGTGGCGACCGACATTCGTTTGTATCTGCGCGACGAAATCGGCAACATTCTCGGCCAATTGCAGCGTTTGCAGTTGGCATTGTTGGACAAGGCCGAGCAGGAAGCCGATACCATCATGCCCGGCTTCACCCATTTGCAGGTGGCGCAACCGGTCACTTTCGGCCACCACTTGATGGCCTGGTTCGAGATGCTGAGCCGCGACCGCGAGCGTTTTCTGGATTGCGCCAAGCGCCTGAACGTGATGCCGCTAGGTGCTGCGGCATTGGCCGGTACCAGCTACCCGCTGGATCGTTTTATGACCGCCGAATTGTTGGGCTTCAGTCGGCCGTCGAATAACTCGCTGGATTCGGTCAGCGACCGCGATTTCGCGATTGAATTCGCCGCCGCCGGCAGCGTGTTGATGATGCATCTGTCGCGGTTCTCCGAGGAGTTGGTGTTGTGGGCCAGTGCCCAGTTCGATTTCATCGACATTCCGGATGCGTTCTGCACCGGCTCGTCGATCATGCCGCAAAAGAAAAATCCGGACGTGCCGGAATTGGTGCGCGGCAAATCCGGCCGGGTGGCCGGGCATTTGATTTCGTTGCTGATGCTGATGAAAAGCCAACCTTTGGCTTACAACAAAGATAACCAGGAAGACAAGGAACCGTTGTTCGACACGGCCGATACCTTGGTCAATTGCCTGCGCGCCTTCGCCGACATGATGCCGCGCGTCGAAGCCAAACGGGAAAACATGTACCAGTCCGCCAAGCGCGGTTTTGCGACGGCAACCGATCTGGCGGATTACTTGGTGCGCAAAGGCATGGCCTTTCGCGATGCGCACGAAGTGGTCGGCCAAGCCGTGCGCCTGGGTTTGAACAGCGGCCGGGATTTATCGGAACTGACCTTGGCCGAGTTGCAGGAGTTTTCCGCCGCGATCGGCGCTGATGTGTTCGATATTCTTTCCCTGGAAGGTTCGGTTGCCGCGCGTTCCCTGATCGGTGGTACGGCTCCGGAGACGGTGCGTAAGGCAATCTGTGAAGCAAGACACCAAATAACCGGATAAACAATCTGGAAATAACCGGCCTAACTGCTAACCTTCCGGCATCGTTTTTGAAGGAAGGTAGCGATGGCCGTTTTTCATTCGACTTTAATCGTCGACAAGCAAGCCGATCCGAAGCCTGACAGCGATTTTTGGCTGGACGGGGAACTGGGGAGCTTCGGTTGCGAATCGTCCGCGGAGTCCGCGCTCAGAGTGTTGTCGGTCAAGGTTCGGCGGAATCCGCTCGATCTGCTGGCGCACCTGCGGCGGATTCATTTCTGTTTCCGAAACCGGCTGCCGGCGGCGCTGTACGGGGCGCTGCTGGATTTGTTGCTGGTGCTGGAAGGCAAAGGCGAAGCGCTGGCCCGGCGACTGCTCAACGCTTGCCGGTCGGGTCTGGACAAGCGTCATTGCCATATCCTGTTTGAATTGGGGCGGCACGATCCCCAGCAAATCGGCAATCGCTATTCCTTATTCACCGGCGGGCTGCAGGGCCGGAGCAAATTGGTCGTGCAAATCGAAGCGCCGATCGCTCCCAGTCATGACCCTCTGACACTGGCTAACGACTTCATCGAATACAGCCAACTCGATCAGGCGATGGACGTACTGGAAAGTGCGGTGGGAGTCGATCCGGAACGGACCGAATTGCAACGGGCGTTATTGGAACTTTACCGTTCTACCGGCAGCCGCGAGCGGTTTGAACATGCCAGAAGAAGCTTCGCCGAATTGGCTATTCCGTTAGCGGACGATTGGCAGGCGCTGGCAGATATTTTCCAACGGCAAGCGTCATGACTAAGACGGCCCATTCCTACCGGATTGCCTTGCACGGTATGGACGGCCGCACTTGCAAGACCATGGAAATGTATCTGAAAGGCCCGTGCCGCGGTGCGGCAGTCGTCGTCCCGGCTGAAGAGGCACAGATCGACATGATCGATGCCGACCATGTCAAGGCGCGGGAAATCCTTGAGCAGTGCAAGGCGGCAAGGCCCGGCCGCCCGATCATCCTGCTGTCCTTGCAGACCTTACAGATCGACAACACTTTTTTCGTCAAAAAGCCGGTCAATGTCGAGCAAATTCTCGGGGTGTTGGACAAAATCGGTGCCTTGCTAAAAGCGCCGGAAGTCAAACCGGCGCCAGCCCCGGCGGTCACTGCCGCGGAAGAGCAACGCCCTGTAGCACCGCCCAAAACGACGCTGGACGTCTACGTCAAGCCGGCGAAACCGAGCCAACCCGCCGCTAACGCGGAACGGCAAAAGACCGCTAAGCACCAATCGGCGATGCAACTCAACGAAGGCGGTTTTACGGCGTTTTTGGGTACGCTCGGCGATATCGATTTCGACGACGAGGTGCAATTACCAACCGCTTGTTACGATCCGCGCCAGTTTTTCCTGGGTTATGTGCAGTCGGCCGTGAAAACCGCCGGATTGCAGGTGCGGCCGTTGCGGCTGAGTTCGATCTGGAAGCCGCTGTATATTTTTCCCGAGCAGAATGAAGTGTGGCTGGATGCGGACGACAAACAATTACGGGCATTTGCCGGCGTCGCCTTCAAATCCGGCACCGCCGGCAATATGAGTTTATCGGCTTTGGAACCGGCTGCCGTCGATAAGGAACGGGACCCGGAGAAATATCAGGACGTGGCAGGGTTTATCTGGAAGCTGGCGCTATGGACTTCGAAAGGGCGGTTTCCGATCGGACTGGATATTCAGCGGCCGGTATTTCTGTTGCGCTGGCCCAATTTCACCCGCTTGGTCATCACGCCCGACGCGCTGCGCATTGCTGCATTGCTGGTCAAAACACCGACCACGCCAATTGCGGTTTGTCGAGTGTTGAACGTCAAGCCGCAATATGTGTTTGCGTTTATCAGCGCATGCCATGCCTTGGGACTGTTGCGGCAAAGCGAGCGCGAAGCGGATGCAGTGATCGCCCCGCCGGTACCGGATCGGGCGCAGAACCAAGGCCTGTTACGCAAAATTCTCAGTAAATTGCGCGGTGCCTAGCCGCTCTCAGCAGGAATCTCGATGAGCCAATACAAAATTATTTTCACCGGTCCGGTTGGGGCCGGAAAAACCACCGCGATCAACGCCATCAGCGACACGCCGCCGGTGAAAACCGACGCGGCGGCCAGCGACATGACCAAAAACCGCAAAGCTTCGACCACGGTGGCGATGGATTATGGCGTGATGAATCTGGCCGGCGGCGAGAAGATCCATTTGTACGGTACCCCTGGGCAGGAACGCTTCGATTTTATGTGGGACATTCTGGTCCATGGCGGCATCGGCTTGATTTTGCTGTTAGATAACACCCGCGCCGATCCGTTTCAGGATATGAAGTTCTTTCTGGATGCATTCAGTAAATTCATCAGCGATACCAGTCTGGCCATCGGCGTCACCCAAATGGATCTCAGCAACCGGCCGACCATAGACGATTACCACTCGCGCTTGCAGGAATTCGGCATCAAACCGCCGGTGTTTGCGGTGGACGCCCGCGAAAAGAACGACGTTTCGTTATTGGTGCAGGCCTTGTTGTATTCGCTTGATCCCGGTATGGCGGAGTAGGGGCATGGAGCGCTTCAAACTCGTCGAAGACCTGTTTTTATATCCGACGCCGGCCGGGGCTTATTACTCGGTAGCTTATCCGGATTCCGACAAACCCCGGCGCTTTTTGCTGCGCCTGTTGCAGCAGGCGCAGACGCCGGCGCTGGCCTTACCGCAACTGCAAAGCCTGATGGAAATCGAAGACGAAGACAAAGCCTTGGAAATGTTGTCGCATTGTCAGAAGTTGGGCTGGGTACAAGGCGTGGATACGCCGTTGCAGGCGCCGGCTGGCGCGTTGGAGGAACTGCTACCGGGCCTGCTGGCGGCGATCTCCGATTCCGGCAAAGTATTGTTGGCTGACGACCAGGGTTTTTATCTGGCTTGTAGCGGTTTTCCGCACGAGGCCGCCGAAGAATTGTCGGCCTTGAGCGCCGAATTGGCGACCGTACACAAACGCCGTTCCGGTTTGTTAAGCAACAACATGGGCATCGCCAGCCACGCCTGGGCGATCGTCGATGCGTTCGGCGCCAGCCAGATCGGCTTCTGGCCTGTGTTCGTCGGTGGCCGTCGCTTCGTGCTGGCGATTGCCGGCACGCCGCATTTCAATCGGGCCGAATTCGTCAGTCTGGCCTGGAGCCTGACGACCCGCTACGTCAAAAAAGGCGATTAGTTTCGTCCGCTTGCGTTATCAACATCATTTATTAGGAGAGACCCATTATGAAAGCAGATATGCTGACCTCGGTACTGACGGAGTTGAACGGCACTTCGGCCGATATTGAAGCATCGGGCGTGATATCCACGGACGGATTGATGATGGCCTCGGTATTGCCGGCCGGCATGGATGAAGACCGGGTCGGCGCCATGAGTGCGGCGATGCTGTCTTTGGGCGACCGTACTGCCCAGGAACTGAATCGGGGCAATCTGGAGCAGGTGTTGATCAAAGGCGCACGCGGCTATGTGCTGATGACTTACGCCGGCAGCGAAGCGGTATTGACGGTGTTAGCCAAGCCCAATGCCAAATTGGGCCTGATCTTTCTCGACGTCAAGCGCGCGGCGGAAAGTATTTCCGAAATGCTGTGATCCCGAAACCATGCTACGGAGCCGATCATGATTAGCGATATGAAACCCGAAGACATCGTTGGAGATTACCGGGAGACCGAGTTGACGTTCTACGACGGTACTCGCCGCAAAGTGTTGTACACCGAACTGGAAACGCCGTATCCGGACGGCAAATTGATCGTGTCGACCACGACGCCGGAGGGCGTGATTCGTCAGGTAAACCCGGCGTTCGTCGAAATGTCGGGCTATAGCGAAGCCGAACTGATCGGTGCGCCGCACAATATTCTGCGTCATCCGGACATGCCGGCGGCGGCGTTCAAGGATTTGTGGGAGACGGTTCAGCGCGGCGAGAAATGGCAGGGTTACGTCAAAAATCTGCGCAAGGACGGCGGTTATTACTGGGTCAAAGCTACCGTCATCCCCAACGTGCGCGGCGGTCAAGTCGTGGGCTATACCTCGGTCCGGCGCAAGCCGTCGCGGACCAAGGTCGACGAATGCGTCAAACTCTATCCGACACTACGTTAACGGAGCCTGCCATGTCATTTCTGTTTACCGTCAGTCCCGATTTCGCGCCCGACCGGCTGTCCGGTTGGTATATATTTAACACCTGGCTGCAAAAACAAACCGATACCGCGATCCATCTGGAAATGTACAACCATTACCAGCAACTGCATCAAGCGATCGAAGCGGATGAAATCGATTTGATTTATGCCAACCCGTTCGACGCGGCCATGCTGGTCAGGACTAAGGGCTTCGTGCCGCTGGTCAAGGCTCTGGGCCAGGCCGACGAGGCCATCATCGCCGTCAATGCCGACAATCCGGTGCAGGATGTCGCCGATCTGCAAGCCAATAGCCGGGTGGCGTTTACCGACGATCCCGACGTGCGGCTGATGGGCATGATCATGTTGGAGCCGGCCGACCTGGATGCCGGCAACATTGTCCCGGTTTTGGCCGACACGCCGGTTCTGGTGGCAAAGCATTTGCTGAAAGGCGAGGCCGATGCGGGTATCATTCTGGCCGAAGCCTACGATAATTTGTCGGGTGTGATTCGCAAGCAATTACGGATATTGGTGCGCAGCCAGATTAGCGTGATCCACCATGCCTTGTTGATCGGCCCGCGCCTGCAGGCAAGGCGCGGCGAATTCTGCCGGGCTTTGTTGGAGATGGCGGCGGACGAGAAGGGCAGGGGCGTCCTGGCTGCATTGGGCTTCAATGGTTGGCAAGCGATCGACGACGAGGAAATGGAATTTATGATCGATTTGATGGATACCCTCAATACTTAACCTTAATTTTTATCAGCGGAAGCCGCAGCCATGACCATAGTAACCACGGTAGATGTTTTGCGGCACGGCGAAGCCCGCGGCGGCGCCCGTTACCGCGGAATCACCGACGATCCGTTGACTGAGCGCGGTTGGCGGCAAATGTACCGGCAGTGCGGCGAACTGCACTGGGACGTGGTGGCGAGTTCGCCATTGCGCCGCTGTTGTTCGTTCGCCGCTGCGTGGTGCGGACAGCAGCAAGCCGAATTGTGTGTCGATCCGGCTTGGGCCGAGTACGATTTCGGCGCCTGGGAAGGTCTGAGCGCCGACCAAATCGAACGCGATTGGCCCGGCGCGTTGGATGCGTTTTACCGCGATCCGGAGCGTTCGCCACCGCCCAACGGCGAAAACTACCGGCAATTCAATCGCCGGGTGCAAACGGCCTGGGATGCGTTGTTGACCGCGCATGCCGGCAAGAAGATTCTGGTCGTCAGCCATGCCGGCGTGGTGCGCAGCCTGTTGAGCCATTGTCTGCAACTGGCGCCGACGGCAGCCTTCCGCATAGAGGTTCCTCAGGCCGGACTGACCCGGTTTACAGCCTTCGATAGCGCAGACGGCCGCTATCTGCAGTTGAACTACCATCGGCCGGGTTGATTTCTTCTATACTCAAGGCCGTTTCGATTTTGGTGCGCCGCAGTGACGAACCGTTTTCTTCCAATCCGATTGGGCGCGCCAGGCGAAGAGATCAGTAAAAAAGATCTGCATGCGGTGACGCAGCGCTTCAAGTATTTCAACCAGCAACGATTGCTGCATGTGCAGAGTTTGCTGCAGCCGCGGCAGCAGGATTTTCTGAAATTGCTGCCGCTGCTATTCCACCAAAACCACCCGCTGTTGCCCGGCTTCGTCTCGCTGGAAAGCCCGGCCGGCATTCCCGACTATACGCCCGGCAAACAAACGTTGGACGTTGCCAAACAGTTTTCCAAAGGCTTTGTCTACAAACGCAAGGCGCTACGGCAATATCCGATTCACGCCTTGTTTCTGATGGGCAGCGTCGGCAGTATGGCTTTTTCCAAAGAAAGCGATATCGACATCTGGCTTTGCCATGCTTCGGGATTGGCGGCCGACGAATTGACCGAGCTTCAGCAAAAAGCCCGCGAAGTCGAGAAATGGGCGGCGGCGTTGAAAATCGAGGCGCATTTTTTTCTGGTCGACGCCGAACAATTCGTCCGCGGCGAAAACACGCCGATTTCGCAGGAAAGCAGCGGCGAAACCCAGCATTATTTGTTGCTGGAAGAGTTTTACCGCACCTCGATTTATGTCGCCGGCCGCACCCCGGTTTGGTGGCTGGTGCCGCCCGAACAGGAAGCCGATTACGCGCAATACGTGCAGCATTTGCTCGAGAACCGGTTCGTCGCAGAAAGCGAAGTCTTGGATTTCGGCAATCTGAACAACATGCCGACCGCCGAGTTCGTCAGCGCGACGCTCTGGCATATCTACAAATCTCTGACTTCGCCGCACAAATCTCTGTTGAAGCTGTTGCTGATGGAAAGCTATGCCAGCGAGTTCCCGCGCCCGCACTGGCTGTGCCAAGCCTTGAAACAAGCCGTTTACCGGGGCGACTTCAGCGTGGAAAGCCTGGACCCGTATTTGTTGATGTACAGCAAGGTCGACGCCTACTTGCGTCAGGCCGGCTCCAAACGGCGTCTGGATCTGATCCGCGAGTGTTTTTACATGAAGATTATGGCTGGTTCCGGGCCGATACTGGATAGTCGGCTAAGGCAATTGCGGGAAAGTTTTTTACACCAGGTTGCCGAGCAATGGCACTGGCCGGAAGCCTTGCTGGAGAATCTGGCCAGCCAACGCTATTGGGATATCAAACGTGCCAACAGCGAACACGGCGTAATCCGCGACCAGTTGCAACAGTGCTTGCGGATGATCATCAAATTTACCGGCTTGCCGATCGATCAAGCACAACGGGAAAACCGGGATTTAGGTTTGATCGGCCGCAAACTGCGGGCCGGATTGGACCAGCGCCCCGGCAAAATCGAGATTCTGACCACGCGCGGCGCGGTGCATACCACGCCGGATTTGCTGATCGCGAAGGAAATCGCCGCCGAACACGCCGCGCCGATTTGGCGTTTGTACAGCGATAGAAGCGTAGCGCAACAAGGGTCGGCGGAAGGCGCCATCAAACAGGCCGATAGTTTGCTGGAGATTTTGTGCTGGGCGGTGCTGAACGGTTTGTATAAGAAAGCGCTGAACTTACAGGTATCTGCACTGAGTCTGAAACTCGCCGGCAACGATACCTACCAATTGCTCAACGAATTGCATGGATTTTTTCAGAGTCGGTTGCCGGGCGGCGACAGCGGTTTGAGTGCCTATGCCTCACCGAACCGGTTGTCGGCGTCGCTGTTGCTGGTCAACCTTGGCGAAAGCCTGGCGATCGACGCCAACGGCCAGCAGTTGGTGATGAGCGAACGCTCCGACCCGTTGAGCTATGGCGAGTCCCGCCAGTGTTTCGTGCAGTCGATCGAGAAACTGTCGGTGTCGAGCTGGGGCGAGGTCACCTTGCAGCGGTACGCCGGGCTGGACGGTTTGTTTAACTGTTTGCTCGATGTCGTGCATAACGGCGGAACCCAGTTTGGCAGCGATGCCCTGCGGGTGTTGTGTTACACCCCGGTTCGCGGCCGCAGTATCGTGTTGCGCATCGAGTCCTTGTTCAACAACCTGCGAAAGTGTTTCGTAGCGGCCGGTATCGGTGCCCAACGCTACCTGATTCCGGCGGAAACCGGTTACTGCCTGTTTCAATTCAATAATGGCCGCTTGGGGTATTTCGGCTTGGACAACCATACCCAGTTGTTGCAGGAGTTGGCCAAACCGCAGCCGCAGTTCTCCGCGGTGTTGTTCGACGACTACGTTTTGGAACAGACCTATATCCCGCTGCTGTATCGTTACAATCTGGCCGATACGGTACAGCTGTTTTACCATGCCACCAGCAAGCACGTCGCCGTCTACATTCTGGACGAAAAGGGCTCGTTGTTCGTCCGCCAGCATCACAACGCCAATCCGGAACACATATTGGCTCATTACTCGGTATTCCTCGGTACCTTGCTGGCGCAAGCCCAGTTGCCGGAGCGGCTCGCGATCCGGTTTTACGAGATTCAACGAAATTCGGCCGGGGTTGTGTCCTGCCAAACGGTGCAAGTCAAATTGGGCGCCAGCGCATTCGATTTGAGAGTCAGGATCGTCAGTGAAGACAGCGGTGCGGTGGCGGTTTATGCCAACGAACGTCGCTTCCTGATCGACGGCCCCGACAGTTACAAGGCCGTGCGTAGCGACATTCTGGGCTACCGCAACAGTCATGACGACTATCCGTTTCATATCACCGAAATTGACGCGCCTTGCCGGGTATTGGGCGCCGAACATAGCGCGGAGTTGCAGACCGTGCACTTCCTGAACTACAAGCAAAAGATGGAAGACAAATTAAACATTTGACCGCAGAAAGTCGTGCCGGCAGCTTTGCCTGGAGCACCGCCGCTGCCAACCGGGATTTCCGATTATTCCAACATTCGCGCGTGGACCGCGACCAAGTCGGAGGTCGATAACCGCGGCCGCCGGCGGCTAAATCCGGACCGGTTCGGCCCGGCGGGGTTGTCTTGTCCGAAATTGAACTAAACTTAATTTGTAGGGATGCGCCGACACGTCTGTTTTCGCCGCCGCCGCGACTGCGGAACTGAAAAATCCAGCCTTGGCCCAGGATTTTTACGCGAATGGCTATTCTATCGGCGGCCCCGTTTCATTCGTTACAGTAATAGCCGATATGGCCGGCCTTAACTGCAACGGTACGCCAATTCAGTTGTAAGTTACATTATGAAAAAACCACTAGTCGGACTACTGCTGCTTGCAGTACACCAAGCCTGTCATTGCGCTGCGGAAAACCAGGATGCGCTGGAATTGAATGTCGAGGATTTGCTCAGCGTCGAAGTGACTTCGGTATCCAAAAAGGCGCAGGCCTTGAACGACTCGGCAGCCGCAGTGTTCGTCATCACCCACGAAGACATCAAACGCTCGGGCGTGACCAGCATTCCGGAGGCTCTGCGCATGGCGCCGGGGATGGACGTTTCCCGCATCGATTCCAATAAATGGGCGGTCAGCGCCCGCGGTTTCAACGGTCGTTTTGCCAACAAATTGCTGGTTTTGATCGACGGCCGCAACACCTATACCCGATCGTTTTCCGGCGTGTACTGGGAAAACCAGGACGTGATGTTGGAAGACGTGGAGCGGATCGAAGTTATCCGCGGACCGGGAGCCACGCTTTGGGGTGCAAACGCGGTAAACGGCGTTATCAACATCATCACCAAGCATTCCAGCAAAACCCAGGGCGGCCTGCTGGTGGCCGGCGGCGGTACTGAGGAGCGCGGGTTCGGTGGCTTCCGTTACGGCGGTCGGTTGAACGAAGACACCACCGCCCGAGCATACGTCAAAGGTTTCCAGCGCGACGCCTACAGCCGCGCCAACAGCGACCCGGCCGGCGATGCCTGGGATAAAGCGCAGGGCGGGTTCAGACTGGATTCGCGGCTGTCCATGCAGGACGAATTGACCGTGCAGGGCGATGCTTACCATAGTTCCATCAACCAGAGTTTATCGATTCCACAACTCGCCGCGCCTTACCAAAGTGCATTCGGCGAACAGGTCGACGCCTACGGCGGCAATTTGTTGAGCCGCTGGCAACATACCATTTCGACCCGTTCGGATTATTCGTTGCAACTCTATTACGACTACTATCGGCGTAACGAGGCCTGGTTCAGCGAAGGGCGCGATACTTTGGATTTGGATTTCCAGCACCGTTTCGGTTTGTTCGACAGTCATGAGTTGATTTGGGGTTTTGGTTACCAATATACCCACGACCACACCGAAACCGGCCGTTTGCTGCGTTTGAGTCCGGCGAGCCGCAACGACCAACTGTTCAGCGCATTCGTCCAGGACGAAATCGAGTTGGTCGACCAGGCCTTGTGGTTGACTTTGGGCTCCAAGTTCGAACATAACGATTACAGCGGTTTCGAAGGTCAGCCGACCGCGCGCTTGATGTGGGCGCCGCATCCGCAGCATCGGTTTTGGGGAGCGGTATCGCGCGCGGTCAGAACGCCGTCCCGCGCCGAGCAGAACATGTCGCTACTCCAAGCTGTCCGGCCGCCGGAGGGTTTTTTTCCGGCGACGGCGATCTATTTGAACGGCGACCGCAGCTATCGGGCCGAAGACGTGATCGCGTATGAATTGGGCTACCGGACCACATTCATCAAATCGCTGTCCGTCGATTTCACGGCGTTTTATAACGATTACGATAATTTGCGTAATGCTACGCAAGGTGCGGGAACCTTCGACCCGTCGTCCGGCGTGGTGGTGGTACCGTTGACGCTGAACAATAATTTTCAAGCCAAGACCTACGGCTTTGAGGTCGCGGCAGTCTGGCAAATGCTGGATTGGTGGCGCTGGGATGCAAACTACGGCTTGCTGAAGTCCGATTTCGCCGCAACCACAAATACTGCGGTCGCCGCAGCCAGTCCGCAACATCGCATCAGTCTGCGCAGCGCATTGAGCGTGCGCAAAGACATCGATTTCGATTTATGGTTTCGCTACGTCGATACCAATGCGTCCGTTGGCGTCTACGGCGTTCAGCAAATCAACGATTACGTGACGATGGATGTGCGTTTGGCCTGGCGGCCGGCCGCCAGTCTGGAGCTGTCTTTGGTCGGGCAGAATTTGCTCAGCGAGAGCCATTTGGAATTCAGACAGGAAAACCAGACCTTGCCGACCTTTATCGATCGCGGCATGTACGGCAAAGTGGCCTGGAGTTTTTAAGCCGCGATGCTTTCTAATTTTCGAACTAAATTTGCAATCGGATAGCGGCTTGCTACTACGGAGTCATGTGGTAAACGTTTTTAGAGCTGGTACTTTTGCGGCATTTGCGGCGGCGGCAAGCGTTTGCGCGGCGGCGCCGGCCGCGCTGGAGCAATACACGGTGTTGGCCGCGCTGACCCTGAATTTCGCCCGGTTTACCCAATGGCCGGAGGGCGCTAAAACGGATGCCAACGTTCTGAACGTGTGTCTGGTGGGCGATAACGTATTGTTGCAGTCATTCGATTCGATCGACGGCAAGAACGTCGGCGACCGTGCGATCAAGATCGTCAATTCGGAGCGCTTGCGTAATTTGAATCAATGCCAGATTTTGTTCATCGGTGAGTTGCCGAATAATGTTTTGTTGCAGGTATTTTTAGATACGAAGAACCATCCGGTTTTGACGATGGGAGAAGATGAGGGATTTGTGGAAAACGGCGGTATGGTGGCAATGGTGAATGTAGACGGCAAAATTCAGCTGCACGTCAATCTGGCGGCGGTCAAGGCTTCGGGGCTGAATATCAGTTCCAACCTGTTGCGGCTGGCAAAGATCGTCGGAGACCGTTAGGAGACAGCTATGCCCTTTGTCAGATGGTTTAATAACGCGCCGATCAAAATCAAATTGGTGTCGATGATGACTTTGATCGCCATGTTGACGCTGTGCTTGGCGACAACGGCAATCATCATCAACGAGTATTTTGCAAAAAAGAAAGAAACCGAACAGCAGTTGGTGCTGGTGGCGAATATCATCGCTTCGAATATTTCCGCCGCGCTGGTGTTCGGCGATATGGTTTCGGCCAACACGATGCTGGAGAGTATGCGGACTCGGGACAGCATATTGAACGCCGAGCTCTACGACAAACAAGGCGAATTGTTTGCCGACTACCACTCCGCCAAATCCTCTGTCAGTCACTGGGAGTCCGTGCAGGCCCTGGCGCTTTTGAAGCAGGCCGAAACCCCGGATCCCAACCGCAGTTTGCTGGGTAGCTTGGGAAGTGCGCTTGCGCATTGGTACGACAGACTGTTTCCGTACGTCGACGGCGCTGCCACAGACAAGGACGTATTTCAATACGATGCGGCAAACAACTTGCATTTCGTGCGGCGGATCGAGCTGGACGGCGACACCGTCGGTATATTGCATTTGGTCGACGACCAGAGCGGTTTCTATGCGATCCTGAAAACCTTTTATCTGATTCTCGGCATTATCGTGCTGTTCACGATGCTGTGCATCAGCGCGTTGACCTCCAAAATGCAGCACATCTTTTTGGCGCCGCTACTGAAGTTGATGGAGGCGATGCAGTCGGTCGGCCACGAAAAAAGCTTTTCCCACCGCATCAGCAAAACCAGTTCCGACGAGTTTGGCGATTTGGCCGAGGTCTACAACACCATGCTTGCCGAAATCCAGTTCCGCGACGATCAGCTGGCGATGCACCGGGATTCGCTCGAGCAACAGGTACTGGAACGTACCCGGCAATTGGCGGAAACGAACAAAGAACTGAACATCAGCATAGGCGATGCCCTGGCCGCGAAGGAGCAAGCGGAACAAGCCAGCAAAGCCAAGTCGCAGTTTTTGGCGACGATGAGCCACGAGATCAGAACGCCGATGAACGGCGTGTTGGGCATGACCGAACTGCTGATGGCATCCGGCTTGAACGAGCGGCAAAAACGCTTTGCGGAAACCGCATACCGTTCCGCCAACTCCTTGCTCAGCATCATCAACAACATTCTGGATTTTTCCAAAATCGAAGCCGGCAAACTGCAATTGATCCTGCAAGAGTTCGACTTGCGGCCGATGTTGGAAGAAACCTTGGAATTGTTGGCCGACCAGGCGCATCGCAAGGGCGTGGAATTGATTTTGAACATGCCCCACGATCTGAATTACATCGTCCAGGGCGATGCCGAACGCTTGCGCCAGGTGCTGGTCAATCTGCTCAGTAATGCGATCAAATTTACCGAACGCGGCGACGTGCAACTCAAAATCAGCCGTATCGACGGCAGCGCGGCGGCCGCCGACAAGGTCGGTTTGCTGTTCGAAGTGATCGATACCGGCATCGGTGTGCCGCAAGACCGCCAAAACGAGATCTTCGACAGCTTTACCCAATCGGACGGCAGTATCACTCGCCGTTACGGCGGTACCGGTCTGGGCTTGACCATATCCAAGCAATTGGTGGAGTTGATGGCCGGCGAACTGCATCTGGAAAGCCAAGTCGGCGTCGGCTCGCGGTTTTACTTCAATCTGGAATTCGGCTTGGGCATCCAGGTGGCAATCCCGATGGCCGATACGGCCGATTTGCAAGGCGTGGATATTCTGGTGGTCGACGACAACGCGACCAACCGCGATATTCTGACCACGCAGTTGGCATTGTGGGGCGCCAATCCCACCAGTGTCGATAGCGGGCCGCGAGCCTTGAAAATGCTGCTGGAAGCCGCCGCCGTGCAGCAGCCGTTTCAACTGGCCTTGTTGGATTGGCATTTGCCGATCATGGACGGTTTATCGCTGGCAAAAGCGATTCAAACCGACCGGCGGATTCCCAAGCCCGCCATCATCATGCTCAGTTCGGAGAACGTCAGCTTCCAACCCGAACGCAGCCATGAATACGGCATTAGCTTTTTCCTGAATAAACCGGTGTTTCAGCAGCGTTTGTTGAACTGCCTGCGCGAGACCTTGGCGCGTGACAAGGTCGCCGAGCCGCAGCTGTCGCAATCCGGTAAACCGGTTTCGCCGGCCCGCTTGCGCGGGCGAATACTGGTTGCCGAAGACAATCTGGTCAACCAGGAAGTGGTGAAAAGCTTTTTGGAGAATATGGGCTGTAGCGCCGACGTCGTAAAAAACGGCGAAGAGGCGGTAAAGGCTGCGGTTAGCCGGTCTTACGATTTGATTTTGATGGATTGCCACATGCCGGTCATGGACGGCTTTACCGCGACCCGCAACTTGCGCGAGCAGGAAACTGCGGCGGGTAAAGGCCGGGTGCCGGTTATAGCCTTGACCGCCGACGTGCAGAAAGGTATTCAGGATCAGTGCCACGCGGCCGGGATGGACGGCTATCTGAGCAAGCCTTTCAGCAAAGAGCAGTTACGCGGTTTGTTAGCGGCCTGGCTGCCGGGCACTGGAGCCGGGGCACTTAAAGCGGCAGCCGTACCGCCCGCGCTGCCGCAACCGTCTGTGCCGGGCCCGATTTGTCAAGCCGATACCGCTGAGCTGCGCGAAGTTGTCGATGCGCAGGGCGTCAGCCTGTTCGATAAAGCGGTGGCGTTATATCTGCAAACGGCGGCGGAGAATGCCGAAAAGCTGCGCGAGGCGGTTGCCGCCAATGATCCGCTGGCAGCCGGCAACATTGCACATGCGCTCAAATCGGCCAGCGCCAATCTGGGCGCGCGGGAATTTGCCAAAACCTGTCTGGCTTTGGAGACCGCCGGTCGCCAGGGGTTAATCGATGAAGTTAAAGCCTTGATCGTCACATTCGAGCAGCAATTGCCGGAGGTTTTGGACGAGCTGCGCCATTTGGCCGATGCGAGCCCAGCCGGATCGGCGGTGACAGCCAAACAGGCTTGCGCTGCGTCTGCCGGCGAGGCGGTGCGCTTGTTACTGGTCGATGACGATCCTAATTTCCGTCTGATCACCGGTGAACAATTGAAGTCGGCCGGTTTTCAGGTCGAGGAAGCTTGCAGCGGCGAACAAGCGCTGGAAATGTTGCAGAGCGACATTCCGGATCTGGTGATTCTCGACGCGATCATGGGCGGGCTGGACGGTTTCGAAACCTGCGCCAGGATGACGGCCTTACCCGAAATGATCGATGTACCGGTCATCATGTCGACCGGCCTGGACGATATTGAGTCGATCAATCGCGCCTTTAAGGTCGGCGCCGCCGATTTCATTATCAAACCGCTGAATCACGTGGTGCTGATTCATCACATCAAATTTTTGCTGCGTTCCTATCGGGACACTGCCGAGTTGCGCAATAGCAAGCAACAATTGTCGGCGGCGCAGCGCATAGCCGGCCTGGGCTATTGGACCTGGGACGCCAAACTGGATAGGTTCGAAATATCGCCGTACTTGGCTGAGCTATGCCGGACGAATCCGGAATATTTCGAGGGCGAGTTGGCCAAATATCTGGATTTGATCGATGTCGCCGACCGATCCAAAGTGGAAGAGGTGATCAAGGCCGCAGCGGAGGGCAAACCGGCCCCATACACCGAATACCGGCTGCTGAGCGAAAGCGACGAACCGATAACGGTGCGCCAGGATACGGCGTTGATCAACAGCGGGGCGCAAAGTTACGTTACCGGGACGGTTCAGGATATTTCCAAACAGAAGGAATCGGAAAAAATCATCCACCAGTTGGCTTATTTCGACGAACTCACCGGTTTGGCCAGCCGGGTGCATTACCATTCGCGGATGCAACAAACCATCAAGGCGGCCTCCCGTGCCCAGCAGGAGTTCGCCTTCCTGTTTTTGGATTTGGACGAGTTTAAATACGTCAACGACAGTTTTGGTCACAACGTCGGCGACCAGTTTCTGAAAGCCATCGCCCAGCGGATCCAAAGCGTGGTGCGGGAGGAAGATTTTGCTGCGCGCTTGGGCGGCGACGAGTTTTGCATCATCGTCAATACCATCACCGACGAGTTCCAGGCCATGGATATCGCCGAACGGTGCTTGCAGGAAATCAACCGGCCATTGATCCTGAGCGGCCATCATTTGAAGCCGCGGGTCAGTATCGGCATCGCCATTTACCCGAAAGACGGCGACAACGAGCACGACTTGATGAAAGCCGCCGATACCGCGATGTATTCGGCCAAAACCGCCGGCAAACAGCGCTACGCCTATTACCGGCCGGAAATGACCGGTCTGGCGATCAAACGCTTACAAGACGAGCAAATGCTGCGCGACGCGTTGGACCAAGGCCAGTTCGAGTTGTTTTACCAGCCCCAGGTCGGCATGCTCGACGGCCGGATGATCGGTATCGAAGCCTTGGCCCGCTGGCGCCATCCGCAGCGGGGCATTATCGGGCCCAGCGAATTTATCCCGCTGGCGGAAACTTTGGGTCTGATCGGCAAGATCGACGAATGGGCGCTGCGTAGCGCCTGTATGCAGTTATCCGAATGGCGCGAGCAGGGACTGCCGCTGATGACGATGGCAGTCAACGTTTCGGCCAGCCATTTCCGCGATCCGCTGTTCATTTCCTCGCTAAGGGATATTCTGCAGCAAACCGCCATTCCCGCCGAATACCTGCAATTGGAAGTGACCGAAAGCGCGATGCAGGACGCAGCCGATATCGATGTATTCCACAAGGTCAAAGAACTTGGGGTAAAAATCGCCATCGACGATTTCGGTACCGGTTATTCGTCTTTGGTCTCGTTAAAACAAATGCCGGTGGACTGTTTGAAGATTGACCGCATCTTCGTCCAAGACGTATTGATTAATCCGCAAACGCCGATCCTATTGGGAACCATCATTGGCATGGCTCATGCGATGCATTTTTGCCTGATTGCCGAAGGGGTGGAAACCATCGATCAGGCCATGGTGATGACCGGCTTGGGCTGTCAGATCGTGCAAGGATTCTTGTTTAGCACGCCGCAACCGGCTATTGCGATGCCCGCCTTGTTCCGGAAAGATTTTCGTTTGGAGTTCGTCGACGCCAAACCCAGTCCGTTTATCCCGCCCGACAATTGAATATGCAGCGACTCGATTTACCTGATGCACTTGCCGACATTAAGCAACTGCCGGCCCTGCCGCACGATGTCCATCACCTGATTCAAGCCTTGTCTGACGACGGTCTGGACTACTCCGGCTTGGCGAAAGTGTTGCAGAATCACCCGACGATTTGTTCCCGCCTGATCGCCTTGGCCAATTCGGCCTGGCTGAACAACAACGGCGAAGCGGTCACCTCGATAGAGCGCACCTGTTTCAAATTGGGTTTGAACATCGTACGTGGTGTCAGTATCGGTTTGGCGGTAATGAAGCCATTCAACGTCAATCAGTGCCGTAGTTTCGATATCCGACGTTACTGGGTCAGCAGTATGCTTGCGGCGCAAGCGGCGACCGATCTGGCTTGGGCGTTACCGGACGCGGCTGTCGACGAAGCGTTTGTGCAAACCGTGCACACCGCCGGCATCTTGCATAACCTGGGTTTGTTATGTCTGGCCGATACTATGGCGGAACAGACCCAGGAAGCCGTGCGCTTGAAGCGAGCCAATCCGCAATTGCATTTAAACCAGGCATTGCGCCAGACCGTAGGCACCGATTACTGCGAAATCGGCGCCCATCTGGCGCGCTATTGGGGAATCCCGGAAGCCTTGTGTACGATCATCGAACATCACCGTCATCCCGGTTACCGCGGCGACTATTGGCAGCAAACCTTGGTAGTCGGTGCTGCCACGCGCTTGGTCAGCGCCTTGTTCAAGGATGCGGAAATGCCGAAGTTGGAGATGCTGGAGATATTGGCTATCGCGGAAAACACGGAACAACGCTGCTTTGCCCAACTGCAAACCGAGTTTGTCAAGACCAAAGAGCTGGCCAAGGTGTTGTTCGGTTAAGGGCGGCGCGGCTGCATCCAGGCCGACGCTGGGCTCAAAAGAAAAACGGCCGCGGATAAGCCGGAAACGGGTTGCCTTTGCGGTCGAAAATCTCCGCGCTGCACCATGGCTTGCCTTTGCCGATGTCCACCGACACTGCCATAAAGGCTTCGTCGCCGATAAAGCCTTCGCCTTCGTAACGGTATTCGATGCGGTCGCGACTGCGGCGGTTGCCGTCGGTCCATTGCATGAACTCCAAGGTGCGGCCGCCGTAAAAATCGCTGGCGCTTTCGTGCGGATACGGCCAGTAAAACGGCGACGACACCAGCGAAGTCGTTAAAAACGCGGGGTCCTGGTAACAGCGCATCCGGGCGAAGCTGGAGTTATGTACGTCGCCGGACAGGAACACCACGTCACTGATGCCTTCTACGCGGATGAATTCCAGAATCATGCTGCGCTCGTCGTTAAAGCCGGCCCATTTATCGTCGCCGCCCTTGTTGGGTTTCGGGTCCGGAAAAAACGGCACGCTGGACACGACGAATTTGACCGGCGCGTCGCGGTTCTGGTGCAGCCAGTCGAAAAAGGCATTTAGCTGCTCGCGGCCGAGCAGGGTTTTACCACCCACCGCGTTGGCATCGTTGATGCGCAAGGTGCGAGTATCCATTACGAAGAACGCAAACGGCCCTTTCGCGAAGCTGTACCAGAACTGGCCGTTCGGTGTATCCGGATTATGCAGGTGCTGGTAGGAGGCGTAAGCCCGCATCCGCATCGCATAAAACCCGCTATCGGCCTCGCTGCGCATCTGGTCCTTGGACCAATCGTTGCGAATTTCGTGGTCGTCCAGAATCATGTAAGTCGGCACGCTACGCATCAAATTGGCAATATGCGGCAATTGAAACGACTTACGGTAAATCTCGCACAAGGCGTCGAAGTTTTTGTATTCGTACAGCTTGTTCAACGGATCGGCATACACCTGGTCGCCCACCGCCAGAAAGAAATCCAGCGGCCGCCGCAGATGTAGGTTGGCGATCGAGCGAAAAGTCTTGTCGCCTTTTTCTGCATCGTTTTGAAACAGATTGTCCCAATACAGATAACGACAGGAGCCGAACACGAACTCCAGCCGGGTATCGTTGCTGCCGCGATCGGTCTTGAACGTTGCTACCGCTTTCTTCGCGCCGGTAACGACCGGGCCGGGAACCGGCGTCCCGGTCGGCGGCGCATCGGCATCGCGTTTGTACACGACGCCGCATTCCACCCGGTAAGTTGTATTAGGCTTGAGCTGATCGAATTGGGCGACGCCGGTGAAGTCGTAATAATCCTTCAAGAAACAAAACTGCGACGCGACCAGTTTGGCACCCTCGTATAAATCGAACGCGCCGTAACAAAACTCTCGGCTGTTATGGTTGGGACCTTTCGCGCCGCGAATCCAGATTTTGGCGGAGGTGTCGGTGGTGTGGCCGATGATGGGGCCTAGGGTGATGGTCATGGTGGCACCTTGCTATTTTTTGGTGTAAGGGCGTATTTGCCACTATCAGGTAGACATCCAAGATTTGAATTACGCTGATGGTTTTCATGAAAAATAACTTAATCAAGGAGTTATTTTATGAAGCTCAAAGTCATTGGTTGGGAAAAACACAATCAGGTTTTTCACTATTTGGGTTCCAGCATTCGTCATCCCAAAATTTAAAGCGGCTTGCCATGTCGCTGTGTGTTTGTGGGTTGGCATGTTCTACATCTGATCCAGCACTATATACTTTCAAAGAAATCTGATCACGAAGAGAATAATGAGTGTTATGCAAGCTAGGCAGCAAATTATCATAGCGACCGACAGTTCGTTGTTTAGGCGACAACGGCTTATCTAAAAAGTTATCGATCCAGACCAATAACGAACCACGAGCGGGAATATCAAACGCCATTTTCTCACTTTCCTCAGCTCGAGGATGTAACTGGAAATGATAGATATGGCGGTTATGATCCCTGGATAGCCACGGAAAAATTTTCGTTTCATAATCGTGTACAGTTGCTGCGCCAGCAACATAAACCAGTTTTGAAATAGGAAGGTCTTCACCAAAGTTGCGAATCAATTCGTTTGCCACAATCGTTCCCATGCTATGGCCAACTAAAACTATTTCTCTTTCCTTATCGTTTTCTTCGCGTAGTTTGTCAGCAAGCTTTTTTAAAAATAGACTAAGACCGCCATGCTTTGGGATGTCGAGTAATTTTTGTTTCGATGCGGCAGTGTTTGTAAGCTCCGATTTAGTTAGTTCCTCCTCGCTGTTAAAAAGCATGTCTATATGTCTCAGCATTAAATCCCAGGACATTCCTCCAAATGTATCGATGATTGGGGTTGTCAATATTTTTCCAGGGAAGGAAATTATATATCTACCGAAGTTAGTGACTAGTTCGGCTGCTTGGCGTTCATCTTCACCTATATATATGTCGAATGATTTTGAGTTTTCTTCTTTCTTAATGATTTTGTTTCTGGTATTGTTTCCACTTGTTTTCTTGAATTTAAGTCTTAATAAATCAGGTGCTTCAGAAAATGATAGATTGCTCAGGCAATCTTCTTGATCCCAGAGTTGATTGTCTTTGTTTCTGTAAGGATATTGGTATTTTTTACACAAAGTCTCTTTCGCAATTGTTGCGGGATAATCTTGCGGGTCTTTTAGAGCAGGAGCGGTTTGAGCGTCGTTGTATATCAAGCTTCCAATTACATTTGGCCATCGTAGAGCACTTTTTGTCAAGTCGGATGCAAAAATAAAAGGAGCGGTAACGTAACCCCAAATGCCTGCACTCTTTCCTTGACGGATGGAGAATAGTCCGTCGGAATAGCTGTTGATGAGAGATGATCGCCAATTTACAAAAATAGGATAATATTTGTTATCTTCAAGAATCATTTTGTTTCTGGATTTGCAAGCAACCTTATCGTTTTTTGAATCATCGCATATTTCTCCGTTTCTCGGGTCTTCTGCAAGTCTAGCCAAACTGTCCATTTGGGTGTTTAATCCACCATGAATAAAAATCAGGATTTTTTTTCTAGATTCTTGCTTAAAAATGTTATCGATTATTATGTCAGTATAGGCGTCAAACTGTTCATAACTTAGATTTCGGTATTTCCCCAAATCAGCATGCCAGCTCTCCGGCGAATTTGCCAGCGAATCGGTATTTATTAATGGGATATTTCCATGCGGATTCAGAGGTTTTCCATCTTCGTCGAACATCAAGACGTGCTCGTTTGGCACTTTGAGCTTTTTTGGAGCTAAGCTACACCCTCCTAGGTTTATTGCCAATATTAATGTCAGAATAAGGCTTTTATTTGTCATTTTTTCAATAACCATTTGAATATAAACTTTAAGGGTTGCATATTCTGTATTTAACAAGCCGTAAACGTTATTTTTGATATTTGAATTTATTGATAGATATTATTTTTATATAATCTACTTGCTGCTTTTGGTTGTTTCTGTTGTTGTTTTTGTGGTTGAGCCGTTTTTTTGTTTTAACTTCTCAATGGTTTTAGTCTCAACAATTTTTGTTTTTTCAACAATATTCATTGCCTGATCAGAAGCGGGTATTTTCACTTTTTCAACTACGGGTTGAGAGCTATCTCTGGGTAAAGAAATAGGGACGATAATCTTCATCGAGTTTTCTGAATCAGAGTTATCAAGGATATAGTTGTTAGAGCAATTTCTCTCTGGTTTACCATATTCTTTATAACAAGCGGTCGTCTCTAGGTATAGCTTGTCTTTAATTGGGGTTTCAATATACGCCGACACGTGATAAGGCACTGACTCCAAGCGTTGTGTGTTTGTATAAGGATTCATAAAGATTGGGATATAAAATGTGCGCTCTTCTACGTGTTGTCGAGGTGAAATTATGAAATGGAAGTCGGCATCGCGCTTGCATTTACTCCATAGAGGAATTCCTGAATCTTTAGCACATGTATCATTTTCGCTTTTTGTTTCAATTATCCCTCTTAGAATTGGGTGTTTACGCTGCTCAACATCTGCTTGACGTAATCGTTCCGCATAATCAAGATTAGCTGCGATTTCCGTCCATGTTCCGGTAAGTCCAAATTGGGATTGGTTCATTGAGGCGTAATAACTATCTGCTATATCGCCTTCGTGCTCTGGTTCGAGACGGACTACTTGAGAATTATCCAAAGGCTGAATACATTTCTCATCTTTACATAGTCTAAATTTAATATCTGCATGATAATCTTTTGTATAATTCCTAAAGCCGTTGTATAAATCAGCCCAGCGCCATATATATTCCCAATAATTTTGGCGTTCAGGTTCAATCCAAAGAGTAAAGCCAATCTTATATAATTGTTTTTGATTGTCTTTGTATAGAAAGCTTAAGTCTTTCATGCGTTGTTTGTGAGCAGCGAAAGCTTCTAACGTGCTGATTTTATCCATTAGAAGGCCGTTCGGTTTGTCATTACTAGTGATTATCGAAACTTCATTTGCTTTCGGCAAAATCTCCTCATTATTCCCTGATGTGCTTATCGGCGACGTTGCATTTGGTGAGGCGGATACAGAGCCTTTAACGGCCTGAGCGTATTCAATTTTTGACACACGATTCGTCTTTAACGGGTCCAAATCTTCTATATCGGTGTCTTTTGTCTTGACACTCATCCGTGTCTGCATATAACTGGCATATTCATCCAGACTTTTCTTGGAGAGTTCCGCTGGTAATATTGTTGGCGTACCCAAACCGAATGTTCCAGTGCTAGGAGTACACCCTGTTAATCCTTGAAATAAAGTCAAACTAATTGTCCAAGTGATTAGGCGGTTCATTGATACTCTCCCAGTTTATATTTTGAAGTGGCAGTGAGTAGGATTTAATATTTCGGTTTTTAACAATTCTCAACCAAAGAAATTACTTAATCCAATCGTTTTTCGTGCCAGTACAAACGTACTGGGTAGAATCCTTACCTTCTGGAGTTACAATCGCTTAATCGGGTACGCCAAGAGGGTGATGGATGAATATTTTGCTGATCGACGACCACTTCTGCGCTCGCGAAGGCGTGGCGTGTTTGTTGAAACAGATCTACCCGGATGTGCAGGTATTCGAGGCGGAGAGCTTTGCCGCCGGCTTGGTCATTGCCCGCGAGCAAGCCTTGAATTTGGTTTTACTGGATTTGCAGTTACCGGATCGCGTGGGTCTGGAGGGTTTGGCCGAACTAAAACAAGAATTTCCGGATTTGTGCGTCGTGATGTTTTCCGGGGTGGAAGACAGAGAAATAGTGTTTCAGGCTTTGAAGTTCGGGGCGATGGGTTTTGTCGTGAAAACCGTTTCGCGGCAAGCTTTTGTCGAGGCCTTACGCGACGTGTTGTCCGGCAAGGTGTATTTGCCGGCGACGATTGCCGGTAAAGCTTCTTTACAGGTTAGCAATGCCGAGGCGGAAGCCGGTATTCGGCGGGTCAGCAACCCAGCCAACTTGGGCTTGACGCCGCGCGAGTTCGAGATTCTGCGTTGGATTGCCTGCGGATATACCAATAAGTCCATCGCCAATAAATTGCATATTCAGGAACAGACCGTGAGAAATCATCTGCGGCCGATTTTCCAGAAGTTCGGCGTGTCGCGGCGCACCGAGTTGCTAGTGAAGTTATTCGAGCAGGGGATTGTGTTTGGTTTGCCGGAGGCGGCACCTTGAGGATTGCATGGACATTGTTTTGTCCCTCCACAATGGTAAAATATTTAATCTAAAGTAATTATTTGTTCCTGTCATGCAGCTCACAGCATCCCAACTTCAATCGAAACACAAAGCTCTGATCGATGCCCTTAAACGCGGGGAGTGTGTCGAGATTACGTATCATGGCCAAGTAGTTGGCGTCGTTCATCCTGCCGTGCCCACTGTTAACTCGGAGGAGCAAGAAGCGGCAATGAATGAGTTTTTTGGTATGCATCGTGATGCCAGTATCGTGACCGTGGAAGATGAATTGCGTAATATCCGTAGAGGTCGCCGGAGTCGGCTGAGTGATCTTTGATACCAATATTTTGATCTATGTCGACCGTGGCGTCGTCTCAGCCAAACAGTTGATTCTTGATACTCAGCAACGGTCCATTTCCGCAGTCACCTACATGGAGTATGTGCCGTTTTGTCGAAACAAAAAGGAATTGGCGATCTTCGAAAATATGCTGCAAGCCCTACAATTCAACATTCATGAAGTCGATCATGGGATTTCGTATCACGCCAGACAACTGGTTCGCCAATTTGCGCTGAGTCACAGTATGGAAATGGGCGACGCCTTGATTGCTGCTACCGCTATGGCGCGCAAGGAGCTGTTATGCACCAGCAACGTCAAACACTTTTCCCAGATCAACGGTCTGATGCTTGATCATTACCAACCCGATTAAACCGGATTAATATCTCGTTACTGTAGTTGGCGAATTATTTTTTTTCTCGCTCCAGCGCCTTAACCATCATCCCCATCAACACGTCCGACCTTGCCGGTTTACGCAGCAGACAGGTGTTGGCAGGCCATTTGGCTTTGTCCTGGTCGCTGATGCCGGCCGCGGATAGCACCAGAATCGGTAGCGGGCCGCAGTCGGCGTGGACCGCGGCGACGATGTCGTGTGCGGTTTGTTGGTTGCCAAGGTAAAAGTCGGTAATCAATAGATCCGGAACCAAAAGATTGTCGGCCAATGCCAATCGGGTTTCGGCCAGTGACGTGGCGGTTTGCACCTCGCAGCCCCAAGCCCGGAGTTGGCAGCTCAGCGCTGCCAGCATTTCGGCGTCGTCGTCCACCGCTAAAATATAACGGCCGGCCAAGTCCCCGGTTTGCGTCGGCGAATTGCCTGAGGCTTCAGCCGAGTGGGAGATTGGTAGGTCGATACGAAAGTCGCTACCGTGTTGGGGGCGGGAACACAATTCCAGCCGATGTTCGGGTAGATGTTGAATGGCGGTGGCGACATAGGCCAGGCCGATGCCTAAACCGGGAACCGTCTGGTCTGATGTGCGGCGCTGGCCACGGACGAATTCCTTGAAAATCTCGCCTTGCACCTCAGCGGCGATGCCGGGCCCGCTGTCGCGAACGTGCAGCTTCAACCGGTCCGGGCCGATTTTGACCGCTGACACGACGATCCAGCCGCTTTGGGTGTATTTGATGGCGTTATCCAGCAGGTTGCCGATGATTTGGCTCAAAATGCTGGGATCGCTGTAGACATTGAACGGCGGGCTTTGCCGCAGATGCACGATCAATTTCAGATCGCGCTTGGCGGCTTGCGGGGCGAATTGGTTTTCCAGCCCGGCCAGCAGCAGGTTGATGTCGACATGAGCCAACAATGGCCGCTGAGTGCCGTTTTCCAGGTTGCCGATGTCCAGGATGTGGTTGATGGCCCGGCTGAGTTCGTCGATGGCAAAGCCCATGCGACCGGCGATTGCTTGCAAATGCTGGCCGGCCGGTTCGGCGCAGGCCGTTTCCAGGACCGATGCGTAACAGTTCAAGGCCTGCAACGGTTGTCGCAGGTTGTGGCTGAGCTGGCGCAGGAAGCAGCTTTTGCGTTCGGCGATGATTTCGACTTTGCGTTTTTCCCGAAACGAATTGCGGGCGTAAGCTTCCAGTTGGCAGCGGGTGCAGACGCCGAACAGGTTGACGATAAACAGGTTTAATATCGACGGAATCAAATCGACGATGCTCAAACCCAACCAGTAGCCGGCCAGCGGCATCGCCAACGTCGTGCTCCAGCCAAAACCTATCGTCGCCCGCAACGACATGAACATCTGGCCGTAACTGAAAAAATACATTGGCAGCAGCGCCGGCCAGGTTTCCTGGTAGTAACGCGGGTTGTCCTCGATCAACAGCACGGCGATCAGCTGGATTGCAGACAAACCGGCGCTCAGTTTGGCGACACCGTTGATTTTGTCTGCTGCGTTTGGACAGTGTTGCAAATAGTGGAACAGGCCGAATAGCAGCAGCACGATCGGCAGGCGCATGCAGGCGTTGGCTGTCGATGCGGTTCCGGTGTGCAGATCGAGCAGGATATAGGCTAGAAAAGCGCAAGCGCCCAGGGCCAGCGCCCATTTCAGCGGGGACAGCAGTACCCGGTAACGTTCTCGCCAAAACTCCTGTTCGGTGTCGGCATCGAATTGCGGAATGGCGAATAGCCGGCGGGGTGTAAGCGCGGCGTACAATTCCTTGAGATTAAAGGAAATAGCGGCCGGTGCGGCCGGCGGTCGGAGAAAGGATTTTACCGAAAAATGTGCGATGAACGGCCTGGAACTGAGCATGTTACCGATTCCTTGTGCGGTGCCGGCAACTGCGGATGACGGAGTCGCGCAAGCGCTGGCGGCGTGGCTTTGTTGTTATGGCTCGGTCTGCATTCTCCCGGCTAATCCAGAATTAGGCAAGGTAATTTCTAACGGTCCAAACGGTTCTATTTATCAGACGGTTTGCCGCCAACGCTGATAAGCCAAACGCAAGACAACGGCGCTTTGCATAGCGGCATAGAGCAGGGCAGCCAATGCGGAATCTGCGCAGAGCGGAAAAAATAACGCCGACAGGCCACTCATGCCCAGGGCGCTGAACAGGCCGGGCAGCACACCGTATAGCAACACCGCTGCCAGCAAACTTAAATTAAATGCCCGTTGCGGGTTTTTGCCGTAGCAGAGGTAAACGTAAATCGCGCAGTCGCGCAAGATCAGCAATAGTGCTGCCAACGGGTAGCTGTGCAAGGATAACTCGAACCAGGCGATATGGGCTCGATTGGCACTGAGGTATAGCGCAAACGGTACGGCCAGCGCGAAGCTCAGCCAGCTTAGCGGGAACTCTTCCATTACCCGGCGCCAGTTGCGTTGCCGGTAATACTCCAGCAAGCGCTTGATCTGCATCGGTTGCTGGGGTTCGGCGACAACGCTTAGGTACGTCAAGCCGCCGCAAACGCCGAATCCGGCCATCGCCAAGCCAAAATTGCCAGACGGTATCACTCCGCCCAGATAAACCACCAAAAATACGATGAAGCCGAGCCAGGCCGTTGGCGGCTTGCGTAGTCCTAAGGCTTGCGCCAGCAGCCGGTAATTGGCGACCATGCACCAGCACACGGCGCAGAACAGGCTGAATTGGCGGAAATCCTGTTGCGCAAATTGCCAGCCGTACCACAGTTGCCAGCGAAATCCGGCGGAACCCAGGCCGGCGATTTCCGATAAGTCGCCGAGTTGCGGTGCGACCACGGCAAAGCCGATCAGCGCCGGCAGCAGAATCGAGCCGGTTTTGGTTTGGCCGCGCCCAACCGCCAATAATCCCAATAACAACGCCGCACTTTGCACCAACAAGCCGCCGGCGATGGCATAAAAGTAAAAGCGGGGCAGGTCGGTACTCTGGCCGGCCGACAAGGTGTACACCAACAGGCAAAAACTGGCGCAGTACCAGACCATGCTGGTGCTGCCCAACAATTTGCCCCAGGCCATTTGCCAAGGGCCCAACGCCGATAAGCGTTGCGTGTCCCAGGTGCGGTCGCGGTATTCGTCGACGATGCTGTCCAGGCTTTGGCGAGCGCCCCACAGCAAGGTAATCAGCCAGAACAGGCCCAGCGCGGCTGCGCTGCTGATCGAGCCGAAGCGGTAGTCGTCCAGAAAATAGCAAAACGCGAAAACGGTGCCGAGCACCGCAGTGGCCGAGCTGAGGCGGGCCGGCGGGCATTCCAGCAGCAATTGGCGTTCGAATTCGGGATTGGTGGTCATGGCTGTTTATGCAGGGTTTGCAGATAGGCGTCTTGCAGATTGACCGTAGCAGGGCCGAATTCGCACACCGGCATGCCGGTATCGAGCAATGCTTTCAGCACCTGATGTTGGCGGTCGCCGTCGTTTTCCAGATTGACGATCGCCATGCGGTCCTGATCGGTGCGTACCAGCTCCACTCCCTGCAGTTTTTGCAAGGTCTCGGTCAATTGCGGGTATGCGCCAGCTAATACCAGGCGGAACGGTTTGCGTAGCGTCGGCGCGTTGATCACGGCATGCTCGACGATGCGGCCCTGGCGTAGTACCAGCATGTCGGTGCTGTATGCCTCGAGTTCGGCCAGGATGTGTGACGACACCATCAAGGTCATGCCCTGGCGCTGCAACTGCAGAAACAGCTCGGCCAGTTGATGGCGAGCTTCCGGATCCAGGCCGGAGGCCGGTTCGTCCAACAGCACCACGGCGGGTTTGTGGATGATGGCCTGGGCGATGGCCACCCGCTGCCGCAGGCCGCGCGATAATGCGCCGGGGTACTGGTCCAGCCGATCTTCGATTTGCAGGCCCTTCGCCACATCGGCGATTGCTGCAACGCAATCGACTGCGGCGATGCCCTGGGCCCGAGTGACGTAGTGCAGGCATTGCCGCACAGTCAGGCGTTGGTAGAGGCCGAAAAAGTCGGATAAGTAGCCGATGATACGATGGCAAGCGCGCGGGTGTTCCAGTACGTCGATCCCGCCGATTTCAATGCCGCCGCTGACGGGTTGCTCCAACGCCGCCATACAGCGTAGTAGGGTGGTCTTGCCGGCACCGTTCGGACCGACTAATGCGGTGATTCGGCCTTGCGGGACGGTAAAACTTGCCCGGTCCAACGCGCGCACGCCGGGATATTCGAAAATCAGATCATCGACGGTAATCATCGGCAAGACCTTGCGGTGGAGTTAAACCGGATAATACCGATAATTTCGGCGAAAAGCTGGGCCGGAACGGTGTGCAGGCCAAAATGATTGTCGGTACAAGATTTGCTTGGAGAAGATATTGAGGACGGCCAAGTACTGGGATTCCATCGGCAACCCAGGGTGGCCGGCCCCTGGCAGGCGCGCCGCCCACATGGGCCGGCGCACCGAAACGGTGTATCATGAGCACCATTTTTAAACAAAAGCAGGAGATATGAATGCACAACGTCACGTTGATCAAAGGTGATGGTATCGGTCCTTCGATTATGGAAGCCGCAGTCGCGGTGATTAACGCCTCCGGTGCGAAAATCCACTGGCACGAAGCCGACGCCGGCATGTCGGCTTACGAGCGGACCGGTACGCCATTGCCCGATGCGACGATGGAATCGATCGCCCAGACCCGAGTGGCGTTCAAGGGTCCGTTGACCACGATGGTCGGCGAGGGCTTCAGAAGTATCAACGTGGAACTGCGCAAGCAATACGATCTTTATGCCAACGTGCGTCCGGCCAAAAGCTGGAACGGCGTGAAAACCCGTTACGACGATGTCGACATTGTCATCGTCCGCGAGAACACCGAAGGTTTGTACGTCGGTCTGGAACACTATTTAACCCCAGCCAAGGATATTGCCGAAAGCTTGGCGGTTGTGACCAAGGCCGGTTCCGAGCGCATCGTCGATTACGCCTTCAAATACGCGATCGACAACGGCCGTAAAAAAGTCACGGTTTGCCATAAGGCCAATATCCTGAAATACACTCAGGGCCTGTTCCTGAAAACCGCTCGCGAAGTCGCCGCCAAATATCCGGATATCGAATTTGACGAGAAAATCGTCGATGCCGCCTGCATGCACATGGTGATGAAACCGGAGCAATTCGACGTGGTCGTTACCACCAACATGTTTGGCGACATTTTGTCCGATCTGACCGCCGGTCTGGTGGGTGGCTTGGGGCTGATTCCCGGCGCCAACATCGGTGAGGACGCGGCCTTGTTCGAAGCGGTGCACGGCAGCGCACCGGACATCGCCGGTAAAAACATCGCCAACCCGACTGCGGTGATGATGGCCGGCGTGATGATGCTGAACCATCTCGGCGAACACGAGGCGGCAGTGCGGATGCAAAATGCCATTGAAAAAGTCGTCAACGACGGCGTTTATGTGACGCCGGATTTGAATCCGGCCAGCCAATACGGAACCAAGGAAATGGGGCAGGCCATTGTCGATGCGATGGAGTGATTAATCTGAGGCGGAGGCGGTTATGAGTGCGCAACCAAGATTCGAGCAAGCCTGGATTTCGATCGAAGATTACTTGGCGGGTGAGCTGGCAAGCGATACCAAGCACCAGTATTTGGATGGTCAGGTCTATGCGATGTCCGGAGCTAGCTTAAACCACGAGCGAATTGCCGGTAATGTGTTTGCCGAATTGCGAAATTACTTGCGGGACAAACCGTGCGAAGCCTTTGGCTCCAACGTCAAGATTAAAACCGATAGACACGTGTTTTATCCGGACGCGATGGTGGTATGCGATCAAAATTATACCAGCGAGTACTATACCGAAGCCCCGGTACTGGTCGTCGAGGTCCTTTCTAAATCCACCCGCCGCCTCGACGAAACCGTCAAACGCCGTGTCTACCAAAGTATTCCCAGCTTGCAGGAATACGTGCTGATCGAACAGGACATCGTCGATGTCGAAGTCTGTCGCCGTAGTGAGGGTTGGGTTTCCAATCACTATTTTCTCGGCGACGACGTGCCTTTCGAATCAGTCGGATTGATTCTCGGTGTCGCCGACATTTATGCCCGCGTCGACAACGAAGACATGCGGACCTTTATCGCCGAGCAAGCGGTCGCGCAGACCGCCCTCGAAGCAGGGACGCCCCACGCCTAATATTTTTCATCGGAAACCATCATGCTAGAACAATACCGAAATCACGTTGCCGAACGCGCTGCCGAAGGCATCGTTCCCAAACCGCTGGACGCCGAGCAAGTCGCGGCGCTGGTCGAACTGTTGAAAAGCCCGCCGGCAGGCGAAGAAGATTTTTTAATCGATTTGCTGGAAAACCGAATTCCGGCCGGCGTCGATGAAGCGGCTTATGTTAAAGCCGGCTTTCTGACTGCAATCGCCAAAGGCGAAGCGTCGTCGCCGCTGATTACGCCGGAAAAAGCCACCGAGTTGCTGGGCACGATGCTGGGCGGATACAACGTCGCTCCGCTGATCGAGCTGTTGGATCATGCCACCTTGGCGCCGATAGCCGCTAAGGCATTGTCGCAAATTCTGCTGATCTTCGACGCCTTCCACGACGTCCAGGAAAAAGCGGCAGCCGGCAATGTCTACGCCAAACAGGTGCTGCAATCTTGGGCCGACGCCGAATGGTTTACCAGCCGGCCGGAAGTTCCGCAGAAATTGACTGTCACTGTGTTCAAAGTCACCGGCGAAACCAACACCGACGATCTATCACCGGCGCCGGACGCTTGGTCGCGGCCGGATATTCCGTTGCACGCCAAAGCGATGCTGAAAATGCCGCGCGATGGCATCACCAATGCCGAGCAGCAAATTACCGAACTGAAAGCCAAGGGTTTTCCGGTGGCTTATGTCGGCGACGTGGTCGGTACCGGCTCTTCGCGCAAATCGGCCACCAACTCGGTGTTGTGGTTCATGGGCGACGATATTCCCTACATTCCCAATAAACGCGCCGGCGGCGTCTGCATCGGCGGCAAGATTGCGCCGATTTTCTTCAATACCATGGAAGATTCCGGCGCGTTGCCGATCGAATGCGATGTGGCCGGCATGGCGATGGGCGACGTGATCGATATTTATCCCTATCAGGGCGTCGTCAAACGCCACGGCACCGACGACGTGGTGTGCGAATTTAAACTGAAAACCGACGTGATTCTCGACGAAGTCCGCGCCGGCGGCCGGATTCCGTTGATTATCGGCCGCGGTTTGACCGACAAAGCCAGACAGGCTTTGGGCTTGCCGGCTTCAACGGTATTCCGCCGCTTGGGCGCCGCTGCCGATACCGGCAAAGGTTATACGCTGGCGCAAAAAATCGTCGGCAAGGCGTGCGGCGTGGCCGGTGTGCGGCCGGGCAGTTACTGCGAACCGAAGATGACCACGGTCGGCTCGCAAGACACCACCGGACCGATGACCCGCGACGAATTGAAAGACCTGGCTTGCCTGGGCTTCTCGGCCGATTTAGTGATGCAGTCGTTCTGCCACACCGCCGCTTATCCCAAACCGGTCGACGTGCAAATGCAGCACACCTTGCCGGATTTCATCATGACCCGTGGTGGCGTTAGCTTGCGTCCCGGCGACGGCGTGATTCATTCATGGCTGAACCGGATGCTGTTGCCCGATACCGTCGGTACCGGCGGCGACTCGCATACTCGCTTTCCGATTGGTATTTCCTTCCCGGCCGGCTCTGGTCTGGTAGCGTTTGCCGCCGCGACCGGCGTCATGCCGCTGGATATGCCGGAATCGGTACTGGTGCGTTTCAAAGGCCAAATGCAACCCGGCATTACCTTGCGCGACTTGGTGAACGCCATTCCCTACGCGGCGATCCAGCGCGGCTTGCTGACCGTCGCCAAACAAGGCAAAAAGAACGTGTTTTCCGGGCGGATTCTGGAAATCGAAGGTTTGCCGGATTTGAAAGTCGAGCAAGCCTTCGAAATTTCCGACGCGTCGGCGGAACGTTCGGCTGGCGGTTGCACTATCAAACTCAACGAAGCGCCGATCCGTGAATATCTGAACTCCAACATCACCTTGTTGAAATGGATGATTGCCGAAGGTTACGGCGACGCCCGGACCATCCAACGCCGGATCAAAGCAATGCAGGACTGGCTGGATAAGCCGGTATTGATGGAAGCGGACAAGGACGCCGAATATGCCGAAATCATTGAAATCGACATGAACCAAATCACCGAGCCGCTTTTGGCTTGCCCGAACGACCCGGACGATATCAAGCCGTTGTCGGCAGTGGCCGGCACCAAAATCGACGAGGTGTTTATCGGTTCCTGCATGACCAATATCGGCCATTTCCGCGCCGCCGGCAAGTTGTTGGAAAAAACCGCCGCGCTGCCGACCCGGTTATGGGTGGCGCCGCCAACCAAAATGGATCAAAACCAATTGGTGGAAGAGGGCTACTACGGCACGTTCGGTAAGGTGGGTGCCCGTACTGAAATGCCGGGCTGCTCGCTGTGTATGGGTAACCAGGCGCGGGTGGCGGACGGGGCGACCGTGGTGTCGACGTCGACGCGAAACTTCCCCAACCGTTTGGGCAACAATACCAACGTGTTTTTATCGTCGGCGGAACTGGCAGCGGTCTGTTCGTTGCTGGGAAAAATTCCGAGCGCGGCAGAGTATATGCAGTATGCAGCGGCAATCGAACAATCCAGCGCCGATACCTACCGCTACCTGAACTTCGACCAGATCGACAGTTACCAGGATAAAGCCAAGCAAGTTGCTTCATAGACTAGCTAAACAACCGGCCTACCTGAGTCGCAGGTAGGTCCGGCTGTTTAGCTGTTGGTCAATTTGCTGCTTTGCGGCGGGGTAATACGGCTGTTACGCCGCCTCGTTGAAGCCGATTTTGTTGTCGGTAGCCTTGTTAAACACTGCACCCAAAACGTTAGCGTCTTTTAGTAAAGATGCAGCGTTTTTTAGTTCGTCGGTTTTGGTATGGCCTTCTTCCACTACCAACAGTACGCTGTCCACGTATGGCGAGAATCCCAACGTATCGTCATGCGACAGGATCGGCGGCATATCGAAAATGATAATCCGCGACGGATAACGGCTTTTCAATTCGTTGACCAGCCGGACCATCTTCGGCGAGCGCAACATCTCGGTGGCATTGAACAGCGGCTTGCCGGCGGGAAGTACCACCAACCGCTCCACGCCGGGATTGACCAGCATCGAGCTGATTTCCTTATCGTTCAACAAATAGTCGCTGAGACCGGAATCGGCTTTGATGCCGAATAAACGGTCTATGCTCGGATTACGCAGATTGGCGTCGACCAATAACGCCGTCCTATCCAACTCCATCGCTACGCTGATCGCCAGATTGACTGCGGTTAAGCTGTTGCCGGAGCCGCCGCTGGTGCTGGTGATGGCAACCGTTTTCCATTCCATCGCATCCATTTGCTGCACGCAACGGGTCCGCAACATCCGATAAGATTCAAGCCACTTACTTGGCGAATCGGCACAAAGAACCCGATTTTGCTTGAGCAGGCTCTGGTCGGGTTTATGGATCCGGGTTTGGGTATAGGCGATGTTGACTTTGTCGTCGAAGCGGACGTTACCACTACTAGCTTCTACAGTATTTTGGATTGAGTTCATTCCTAATTTCCTTGGCCTGTTAATTGCCAATTACACGCAACAGTTTGTACCAGAATACGTCGAGCGGCATGATCATGAAATGGAAAATAATGGCAGCTAACAAGCCACTTGCGACACAGCCTACTAGCACTAATTTTCGCCTGGTGCTTTGCGATCTATTTTCTGTCTCGCTTTCCAAATAAGGGATCGCTGCTAGTGGTTCCATTCCCAAGATAGCCGTAACCGCTTTGGGGCCGTTTACGGTTGGGTCGAATATTTCGGCTAGCGCTACCGCACCGAAGCCAGAGCAGATCGCTACTAACAAACCGAGAATAAGTATCGCAATTCGGTTCGGACTAACCGGTTCCAACGGCTCTTGCGGCGGATCGATTAACGTAAAGCGCTCGCCCTTTCTTTCCATTTCTAATTGTTGCGAAATTTGTGCCTCCATTTCCCGCGCACTTACTTCGCGATATCGTATATTAGTGTTGTCCAATTCCTGCAACAAGTCTGTGTATTCCTTTTCAACCAATGGAGCTTGGCGCAAGCTGTTGCGTAAATCTTCCATTTTTGCCTTAATTTGACCGCGGGTGTAATTCAGTGAATCGATCTCGGTTTTAACTGAATCGAGTTGGGATTTTAATGTAATATAGGCAGGATTGTCAGGTTGCAAGGTTGTATTGGTATATTCACTCTGTTTTGCATCGACTAAGCTCTGTTGTAGAGCGGAAATCTGTTTTTGCAACTTTTGCACGTCGGGATGCTTATCCGAATATTGTTTTAAAAGTAAAGTCAATTCGGCTTTTTTGTCAGTCAATTCTGCATTCAAGGCATTAATATCCGAATTTGAGCCAATTTCTTTTTGTAAAGACTCGATCTCGCGTTTTATTTTTATTACGTCGGGATGGTTCGGTGAATGGCTGGATAGTATCGATGGATACTGTGATTGCAATTCTTTGAGTCGGTCTTTCATGTCGAAAACGCGATTGCCTGCGGCATTGCTTGCCATCGCGTTAGGGTCGATCTGCGCCAATTCGCCTTCCAGATAAAATCGCCGATCATTTAAAGAACGCTCTTGGCTGTCTAGCGATAAAAGCTGGTTGCTGAGTGAGGTCAATTCCTGTTGGTTCAGTGCGCTGATTTGCGGTAATTGATTTAGGTTACGTTCCTTGAAAGTAGCGAGACTATTTTGAATTTCCTGGGTTTTGGCTTTAAGGCGCTTGGATTCTTCACTTAAAAATAGTGCCGCATTTTCCGCTGATTCGGTTCTGGATTTGATGTTTTCTTTCAAAAATAATGAGGTTAATTCGTTGGCTACCTTCTGAGCCAAAGCAGGTGACTTGTCATCGAATGTTAACGTAAACGCAATCGTGGCTTGCGCAGCTGCGCCGCTACGATGATCTGCGACATCAGCGCTAATAGTTTCAACCTTAATGCTTTTACGCATTTTTTCCAGAATAACCTCCTCTGTTTTCTTCTTGCGGTCGTCGGCGTAGAGATCGTATTTTTTGATGATTTCACTCAAATTTGGTCGCGTCATGATTCTCTGGCTTATGACCTGAATTCTTTGGTCGGCGAATGTCGTGACCGTGGAACGAACCAATTCCGATGGAATTTCCTGGGCTTCAATCAAGATGGTGGCGGTGGAGCGGAAAATTGACGGTAATAAGACAGCCAATAAAAGACTGACAAGAGCAATCAGCAAGAAAGGGATATACAAAAATTTTCTGCGCCGCTTAATGATCTTCAGATAATCCTTGATGTCGAGGGTTTGATTTTCCACGCTATTTCACCTGACGATTGATTTGAGGTTGGTATGAGAACTGAAATTGCACGCTATTGCCGATGGCGGTTTGGCTGTTGGATTCAAATTGTTGTTGTCGATAAGAGTATGAAAAATCCAAACTGACTTCTTCGGTCCAATGCCATTTGATATTGGGGGAAAAGCTGAGTACACTTCTATTATTACTCGTATTAGTGTCACGAAAGGTAGAAACTGAGTCTACAGAAAGATAAGTTGCATTTACACCAGCTGTCCAGCGTTCGCTAAAGTTATAGTTGGCCCCTGCAGAGAACGAAGTGGACGTTTGTTGGGTTCCAGAGCTTGCAGGATTTAACTGTTGTCCAGCGTTAAAATTTAAACTTCCCCACTCCGCACTTCGGCTTAAGTTTGCCGAAAACACGTGACCACTGGATTTACTCGACCTTGAAAAATTGTTAATTATTGTTTGAGTCCCGAATAGCTTTGTGGTTTGGGTGCTATCAGTATCGGTGTCACGCATCCCGGCTGATAACGAAAATCGGGTTTGTTCGCTAAAAGCGTATTGCAGTCCGGCTTGATAGTTAAGTGTGGTTGACTTTTGAGAGAAAGCCGTATCGACAGGTAGTCCGAAAAATAAACCGGGGCCGTTGCTTGCTGATTCGAATTCTGAGTAACTGCCAGAAATATTAAAAGAAAGTTGTTCTGAATAAGTGTGAATTGCTGTTGCGCTAAACTGTTGGTTTGTATAATCCGAAAAGCCAAGTGGTGTAGTTAAGTTTGCCGGTCTGTCAAAAGCCACATCTGTGTAATTAAGTCCAAACAATAAAGAGTTTTTTTCACTCAGGAAGTAAGTTAAGTTTGGAGAAATTGATTTTGATGTTCGTGCAACTTGGGTTTGAAGGTCTCCAGAGCCCGTTTCGTCTAACTGAGTCGTTAAAGATGCTTGCTCTGAATAGCTAGCTGCCAAATCAGTTTTAAACAATTCGCTTCGATATTGATGGCTAATACTGCCAATTTTCTCAGAAAAGTCTAATGCAGACTCACCATGGTAAATTAACTCATTCCACTTAAAATTAGCCTTGAATTCGTTGTTATTAGCTAAATAACCGGCCATAAAACCAGGGGAAAAAGTACTGATGAAATTAGTGCGCTTCGGGTTGAGTTGTAAACGCAAGTTATCGTCGTAGCGTTCTTTAAAGCTAAAATCGGGCTCAAACAAGAAATCCAGCGCGTAACCGTTACCAGAACACAAAACCAACGCCGGTAACAAAAAATCCGTTTTAATCTTCATAGATAGTAACGCCTATCTAGTTCCAATTAGGGTACGGTTACCGTATCCCCTGGTTCCAGAAGAATATTCTGCTCCAAATCTTCTCCGCTAATTACGTCGTCGTAATCGAATGGATAGACTTTAACCTGGTCGCCGGTGCGGCGGATGATGCTGATTGACCCTTCCTTGGCAAATACCGTTAAACCGCCGGCCAAGCTTAGCGCTTGCAACACATCGAGGCGGCGGCCGGAAAATACCTGGCCGGGTTTGTTGACTTTGCCGATCACGAACACGGAGTTGCCTTGGTTGTTGAGCAACTTAACGCTGACCGACGGATCGGCGATGTAATCTGACAGCCGGGTGGTGAGATTATCTTTCAGCTCGGTAATGGTTTTGCCGGCCGCGCCGACCGTACCGATCAGTGGGAAAATGATCGTGCCGTCCGGGGAGATCAAAATCTGCAACTGTTGTAGGCCTTCTTCCTTCCAAACCGTGATTTCCAAAGCATCGCCGGGCGAAAGTTGATAGGAGGCGAAGTTGGTTTGTTCGATGATGACGCTCGGGCTCGGCGATTGCGTAGGGGCCGGGGTTAATTGGCTGGGTTCCGCTTGCGGGGGCTGGGATATTGGATCGGGCTCGGCTAGCGTAGCGACCGGGAAAAACAGGCAGAAAGATAAAAGTGTAATTATCTGTTTCAAAATGTATCCCTTTATGATGTTATTGAGGTTGAAATCCGTAAGAACCGATCGGTTGTGCAGGCTGCCCAGATGGTAAGTACGGAATATAACAATAATAAGACAATCCTGACTGTTGCTAGTGGCGGTGCCGAGCAACAAGGCCTCGATTTGAATTATAACCTTTAATTGAGTCGTTTTGTGCGGTTTTGGCTGTAACAGAGCGAATAATATGGGAATTTTATGAATAGTCCAATATCGCTGAGCGATTTTCTCGAAAAGTTAAAAAATAACCAAGCTATTGATTTTAAAGAAACGATGGTCGTAATTGCCGACCATTACGAATACAGGCCAACCCGATTCAGTAACGGTTTCGAGCCTTGCCTGATAAACGAGGCTGGGCAGAACGAGGGGTCATGCCGAATTTTCGCGTTTGCCAGGATACATGGCCTGTCCGAACAACACACTTTAGCCTTATTTGGCGACTATTACCGGAAAGACGTGCTAGGCAATCCGGGCGGCAGCGATCACCAAAATATCCGAAATTTCATGCGCGACGGCTGGGCTGGCATCGCATTCGACGGCGAGGCGTTGCAAGCCAAATAGTTGATGGACGTCGATGTTCTGATTGTCGGGCAGGGGCTTGCCGGCAGTCTGTTGGCCTGGCAATTGTCTAGCAGAGGGCTACGCGTCTGTGTGGTCGACGACGGCCAATGCAATGCGTCTCGGGTCGCGGCGGGTCTGATCAATCCGGTTAGCGGTAAGCGACTGGTCTTGCAATCTAACGTTGCTGAATTATTGCCGGCAGCCAAGGCCTGCTATGACCGCTTGCGGCGTGTCTTCGGCAGCGAATTCTACGTCGAAAAGCCGATGTGGAAAATTTTGTCCGATTCGACGCAAAAGCGACAAGCCGAACGCCGTCTGCAGCAAACCGAATATGCCGAATACTTACAAGCATTGGTCCCCGGCATTCCCGAGATCTTGTCGCCATTCGGTACGCTGCACCAGCTGCAGACCGGGTATCTGATGACCGAAGCCTTGCTTGACACTTTACGGACTTGGTTGATCTCGCGCGGCGAGTATCGGCAGACTGAGTTCGATTATGCCGATATTTGTCTGGGGGCTGATTTGCGCTGGCAGGACCTCAAGCCCAGGTGCATCGTATTCTGCGAGGGTCATATGGCGCGCACCAACCCCTGGTTCGGCTCTTTACCGTTTCAGCCGGCGAAAGGGGTGATTCTGAGTTGCACCAGTCAAACGCCCTTGCCGAGTCGAATCCTGAATTATGGGCATTGGTTGCTGCCGCTGACTCCTGATACATTCAAAACCGGAGCGACCTTTGATCCGGTAAATTTGAATCTGGATCCGGAGCCTGCGTCAGAAACAGCCTTGCTGGCAGATTTGCAGACGGTCGTGCCGGATATGGCCGGAATTCGGGTGATCCGCCACCAAACAGGGATTCGGCCGGCGACGCTGGATAAGGAGCCGCTGATAGGCCGACATCCGCAGTATTCCTGTCTACACATCTTCAACGGCTTCGGGGCCAAGGGCAGTTTATTGATCCCCTGGTACGCGCAACGTTTTGCCGATTTTCTGCAGCAGCGTGCGCCGTTGCCGTCAACTTGCGATATAAAACGATACTATGCCTCGCATTTCTCTGGTTAACGCGGCCCAGCTTGCCGTCAAATCCTGTTTGCGGCCGGGTAGCATCGCTGTCGATGCTACACTCGGCAACGGCTACGATACGCTGTTTTTGGCCGAAACGGTCGGTCCCACAGGCCATGTTTTTGGTTTCGACGTGCAGCGCCAAGCCCTGGTCAGTAGCTACCAAAAGTTGCTGGCTCACGACTTGCAAAGGCGGGTAACCTTGCATTTGGTCAGTCACGCCGATCTGCTTGAAGTCTTGCCCGAAAGTGTGATGGGTAGCGTGGCAGCGGTCATGTTTAACCTGGGTTATTTGCCTGGTGGAGACAAAGCCGTCATTACCCGGGCGGATTCTACTCTTAAAGCAATGGCTGCTGCGTGCCGGCTGCTCGCCAAATCCGGAATCATTACCGTTTTGGCCTATCCCGGACACGCCGGGGGCGACGCTGAAACCGAACGGTTGGCGGAATGGATGCGCAGTCTCGACCCGAGCCAATTCGAAACCGAGCTGGTGCTGAGCCAGTTCGACAAGCCCGGAGCCCCCAGGCTTTTTATTCTGCGTAAATGGGGCGATCTGCTATGATTGCCCTCCTTTTTTAACCAGTCAGTCAGGACAATGTCAGAGTTCAATAACGTCACTATCGTTAAACAAGCCAACGTTTACTTCGACGGCAAAGTCAACAGCCGCACCATTCGCTTTGCCGATGGCTCCATAAAGACCCTGGGTTTCATGCAGCCCGGCGAATATACGTTCAATACCGCCGACCCCGAGTTAATGGAGATTCTGTCCGGCGAATTGGACGTGCAACTGCCCGGCAGCGATGTTTGGCAAGCGGTGAAAGGCGGCGAGTCGTTCAATGTGCCGGCCAACGCGGCATTTACCATGAAAGTCAAAACTGCCAGCGACTATTGCTGCTCGTTTTTGAAATAAGCCGATGGAGCGGGTAGCGATTTTTGCCGATGTGCAGAATATTTATTACACGACGCGAGAGCGCTACCAAAAGCATTTCAATTACACCGCATTTTGGCGCCATGCCACTAACGATAAACAGGTCGTGGCGGCGTTTGCTTATGCAATCGATCGTGGCGACAGCAAGCAACAAAGTTTTCAGAATATTCTGAAAACCATAGGCTTTACGGTAAAGCTGAAGCCTTATATCCAGCGTCGCGACGGCAGTACCAAGGGCGATTGGGATGTCGGCATTACCGTTGATGTGCTGGATTTTGCCCGACAGGTCGATCGGGTCGTACTGTTGTCCGGCGACGGCGATTTCGAAATCTTGCTGAATAAAGTGAGACGCGATTTCGGTGTGGCCTGCGATGTCTACGGGGTGCGTAGCCTGACCGCCCCGGCCTTGATCGCCGCTGCCGACAATTTCGTCGCGATTGCGGAAGCGTTTTTGTTGTAAGCCGCGTAGGGATGCGGTTTATTTCTGTTCAGCGCCTTCTTCGACCAGTTCCTTGCCTTTTTCGGCTGAGGAGGTGGCTTCTTTGGCGTTGGTGATGCTCCGCTTGGTCAACGGGTCGGGGTCATCGCCGAACAAGCCGGTAATTTTTTCCCACATTGAGCGGTCCAGATCGCGTTTCGGCACGTCGACGCTGGTTTCGGTGGATTCCTTGACCACTGGCAGCGAACTGGGGCGGAAGTCGCCTTGCACGCCGATCAGGTTGTCGCCTTCAAAAAATAACGAAATCCGTTTCTGCATCCGGTTCTCGCCGCCGGGCTGTTCCGAATAGAGATAATCCCAGCGTCTCTCGTGAAAGGCATCGGTCAGCATCGGCGATCCCATGATGTACAGCACCTGACGTTTGGTCATATTCGGCCGTAGTTGGTTCACCATGCTTTGGTCGATGATGTTGCCTTGTTCGATATCCAGCGTATAAACACCCGGCAGATTATTCAGAATGGTACTGCAGGCGCTGAATCCAAATCCGGCGGCAGCCACGAGCAGAATAGACGATTTTTTCATGAGAAATGTTGGTGGTCTTGCGACAAACGGACCGGCATTATCCCACAATTCTGTCTGCGGCTCGGTGCAAAAAACGATACAATGGCCGGATGGTTGGATATACGAGGACAGGCTATGGAAACTCAGGATTTGCGTAACGCGGGCTTAAAAGTCACTCTGCCCAGAGTCAAAATCTTGGAGATTCTGGAAAAACAACAGGACGACAGGCACCTGTCTGCAGAGAAAGTCTACAAAATTTTGTTGGCCGAAGGCGAAGAAATCGGGTTGGCGACCGTTTACCGGGTGTTGACCCAGTTCGAGGCTGCCGGCTTGGTCAATCGCCACCACTTTGAGGGCGGCAATTCGATTTTCGAACTGAATAGCGGCGGGCATCACGACCACGTGGTGTGCATGAAGTGCGGCAGAGTCGACGAATTCACCGACGAAGTCATCGAAAAGCGCCAAACCGAAATCGCCAACCGGCTGGGTTACACCCTGACCGATCATAGCTTGTATCTTTACGGCTACTGCGCCGCCTGTAAAACCCCCTAACTCTCCAGCATGTTCAAACCTCTCATCCTGTACATCGGGTTACGCTATACCCGTGCCAAAAAGCGCACCCAATTTATTTCATTTATTACGCTAACTTCGGTGTTGGGGATCGCCCTGGGCGTAACCGCTCTGATTACCGTGCTGTCGGTCATGAACGGTTTCGAAGCCGAATTGCGCGAGCGGATTTTAGGCATGACCGCGCACAGTACCGTCACCGGCCGCTACGGTCAGTTGGACGACTGGCAGGCCTTGGAACAACGCACCCGCGAAATGCCGCACGTGTTGGGTGCGGCACCGTTCATTCACGGTCAGGTCATGATCAATGCCGATCGTCAGGTCAGCGGTACTTTGCTGCAAGGCATACTGCCGGAACAGGAAGCGAAAGTATCAGAAGTGGCTGAAAAAATGATGTTCGGCAGCCTGAAGGATTTGGTCCCAGGCGAATTCGGCGTGGTGTTGGGTGCCGAGCTGGCCAGTTATCTGGGCGTGATGATCGGCGACAAAGTTACGATCATCACCCCGCAAATCAACTCTACCCCGGCCGGCATCTTGCCGCGCATGAAACGCTTTACCGTGGTTGGCGTATTCAAAGTCGGTATGTACGAATACGACCGCAACATGGCGCTGATGCATCTCGACGATGCCGCTAAGCTGTTCCGTCTGGAGCAGGCGGTATCCGGCTTGCGGCTTAAACTGGACGATTTGTTCAATGCACCGATGATCACGCAAAGTATGGCCGACGCCTTAGGCGACGATTATCGCGTCAGCGACTGGACCAAAGCTCACAGCAACTTCTTCCGTGCGGTACAAACCGAAAAACGGGCAATGTTTATCATCCTGCTGCTGATTGTCGCGGTGGCGGCGTTCAATATCGTCTCGACCCTGGTCATGGTGGTGACCGACAAGCGCGGCGACATCGCGATTCTGAAAACGCAGGGGCTGAGCAATGGCGCGGTGATGGGTATCTTTATTGTCTTGGGCTGCATCATCGGCAGCATCGGCACCGTATTGGGTACAGTTGGCGGGGTGTTGTTGGCGTTGAACGTGGAAACCATCGTGCCGGCCATCGAACAGGCTTTTGGCGTACAGTTTATGTCTGCCGATGTGTATTACATCAGCGAAGTGCCTTCGAAACTGATCTGGAACGACGTTTACTGGATTGCCGGCGTCGCGTTCCTGCTGTCTTTATTGGCTACGCTGTATCCTGCTTGGCAAGCGGCACGAGTCAATCCGGCCGAGGTGTTGCGCTATGAATAGTCCCATCGTGTTGCAATGCCAACAGCTGACCAAGCGTTACGAACAAGGCGATTTGAATGTTGAAGTGCTAAAAGGCGTCGATTTAGCGATTCACGCCGGCCAGCGCGTCGCCATCATGGGTGCCTCCGGTTCCGGCAAAAGCACCTTGCTGCACCTGCTGGGCGGTTTGGATAAGCCCAGCTCAGGCAAGGTGATTCTGGACGGTTCGGATTTAAACCAAATTGGTGCAGCGAAGTTAAGTCAACTGCGTAACCGTTCGCTCGGCTTTATCTACCAGTTCCATCATTTGCTCGGCGAATTTACCATCCTGGAAAACGTGGCGATGCCGCTACTGATCGGTAACCATTCGGTTAAATCCGCGCAACAACAAGCTGCCGAATTACTGAAACGCGTCGGCTTGGGCCATAGAATGCAACACAAACCCGGCGAACTGTCCGGCGGCGAACGCCAGCGCGCCGCCGTGGCTCGCGCCTTGATCAACAAACCCAAATGCGTCCTGGCCGACGAACCGACCGGCAACCTGGACAGTAAAACCGCCGAGCAGATTTACCAACTGATGCTGGAGTTAAACCGCGAGCTGCAAGTCAGTTTTCTGGTTGTAACTCACGATCCGGATTTGGCAGCGCGGATGGATCATGTGTTGTATATGGAGGATGGGTTGATTGTGCCTGATAGGGCTCATCACGGCTGACAGACTATGATAGTGCGTCGTTCCGGCATGGATTGCCGGAATCCAGACCGCAGGGATGCGAGTCTTCCGGATTATGTGTCGCTATCGCGACGGCTGGTTTTAATGTCGGTTCTCGGACCGACAGCCGAGATACTTTTCTTTGCTTGTCCAAAGAAAAGTATCCAAAAGAAAAGACACCCGGATGCCGCTTATTTCCTGCGCGCCGAAGCTTTTATCGAGGGTCGGCATACGGGGGAAACCTCAACGGGATTTGAAACCGCCTAATATTCGTAAAGTTTGCAGAAAGATTAAAAGCTGATGTGCTCCGCGTTGAACCTTACGGCCTTGAGCATAAAAAGATGGAATTGCTGCTGGTTTGCTAACTTTCGTTAATTTAGGTTTTACGATTTATTGTATCTGACCCATCCTAGGGTGTTATCTCAAGCCCCAAGGGATCGGAGTCTGATTTGTCAAGAACATAAGATATGGGGATAAACGGCAACCCTGTGACCGCGCCACAACTGCAACCTGGTAGCAACCAAATGCTGTTAATAAAAGACTTGTAACTCTTGCTTTTATCTCCGGTGTATAACTTATTGATTGTTTCAGCAAGCAGAATGAAAGGTGTTCCGCAGACGACATTACCTACAAATGTTGGAGTAGCAACAATCGCATTCCTGTTATAAAAATTCGATATTACTTTTATTGGATTTTCTTCTTGGATTAGTGATCGAGAAGCGCACCCATAAAGTACAACATTCACCAACAATAAGAATGCTATGCGTTTCATGATGTCATATCCTTGTTATATACAACTGAGTGCTTATATAGCTTTGGATCATGCTGTTTCCTTTTGGTATGCAGCAGGGTGAGTACGGGTGTTGCCCACGTGGAATCAAACGGTGGGCAACACCCGTGTTCACCCTTACTCTTTTGCTACCAGAAAATAAACAAGGTTCCCTTCAACTTTCGGCATGGTTCTCTCCCATATGCCGCGCCGAGCACCGGAGCTTTTGAACGGATTTGCCCGTAGGGGCGCCGCATGGATGCGGCGCGTTGCCGAAGGGGCAGGAAGCCCCTTTCGGCAACCCCGTTCAAAAGCGAGGAGCGCAGGGGATAAGCGGCATCCGGGTGTCTTTTCTTTTGGATACTTTTCTTTGGACAAGCAAAGAAAAGTATCTCGGCTGTCGGGCCGAGACCCGACATCAAAAACATCCGTCGCGTTAGCGACACATCATCTAAGCAAACTCACACAAGCCAAATCCTATTCGGCTGAATAAACCGGAAACCTAGCACACAACAAATGCACCTTCTCCCTAACCGCATCAATCACACTCTCGTCCTCAATGTTATCCATCACGTCGCACATCAAATGAGCAACCTGGCGGACTTCGTCTTCTTTAAAGCCACGTGAAGTGGGGGCGGGGGTGCCGACGCGGATGCCGCTGGTGACGAACGGCGATTGCGGGTCGTTGGGGACGGCATTTTTGTTGACGGTGATGTGGGCGCGGCCCAGGGCGGCGTCGGCGGCTTTGCCGGTGATGCCTTTCGGTATCAACGAAACCAGCATCAGGTGATTGTCGGTGCCGCCGGAGACCACGTCGTAACCGCGTTTGATGAACACCACGGCCATCGCTTGGGCGTTTTTGATGACTTGTTGCTGATAGGTTTTGAATTCCGGCGTCATCGCTTCTTTAAAGGCCACAGCTTTGGCGGCAATGACGTGCATCAGCGGGCCGCCCTGGATACCAGGGAAGATGTTGGAATTGATCTTCTTCTCCAGTTCCGGGTTGTGCTTGGCCAATATCAAGCCGCCGCGCGGGCCGCGGAGCGACTTGTGAGTGGTACTGGTGACGACGTCGGCGATCGGTACCGGATTCGGGTATAAACCGGCGGCGACCAGACCGGCGACGTGGGCCATATCCACTACCAAATAGGCACCGACCTTGTCGGCGATGTCGCGGAAACGCTGCCAGTCCCAGATTCTGGAATAGGCGGAAAAGCCGGCGATGATCAATTTGGGTTTGTGTTCCACAGCCAGCGCTTCGACTTGCTCGTAATCGATTTCGCCGGTGTCCTTGTTCAAGCCGTATTGGATGGCGTTATAGATTTTGCCGGAGAAGTTGGGTTTGGCGCCGTGAGTCAAGTGGCCGCCATCCGCCAGACTCAAGCCGAGGATGGTGTCGCCGGGCTGAATCAAGGACATGAACACCGCCATATTGGCTTGCGAACCGGAGTGCGGCTGGACGTTGGCGTAGTCGGCACCGAACAGTGCCTTGGCGCGGTCGATGGCCAGTTGCTCGACGATATCGACGTACTCGCAACCGCCGTAATAACGTTTTTCCGGATAGCCTTCGGCGTACTTGTTGGTCAGTAGCGTGCCTTGCGCTTCCATGACGCGCGGGCTGGCGTAGTTTTCCGATGCGATCAGTTCGATATGGTCTTCCTGGCGTTGGCGTTCTTGCTCAATGGCCCGGAACAATTCGTCATCAAAGCCGGCGATGGTCATTGACTGCTTAAACATTGTGGTCTCCTGGTAAGGTTCGGGTTATGCGTTGGGATGCAGCAGCAGGATTTGCAAGTCGGCAACGTTGGTGCCGGTCGCGCCGCATTTCAGTAAATCGTTGGCGGCGTCCAGCGCCGGATAAGCGTTATTATCGTTCAGCATCGCCGCCGGGTCGATAGCCGCGGCGCGGATGCGGTTAAGGCTGCCGTTGTCGACGATGGCGCCGGCGGCATCGGTCGGGCCGTCGCGGCCGTCGCTGCCGGCGCTGAGAAAGGTCCAGCGGCAATTTAAGTCTTGGGTTTCGGCCGCGATCGCGAAAGCCAGGGCCAGTTCCTGATTGCGGCCGCCTTTGCCTGTGCCGCGTAGCGTTACAGTGGTTTCGCCGCCGGCGATGATTGCGAGCGGTTGCTGCAGATCGCGCGATATTGTCACGGCGTGTCGACACAACTGTTCGGCCACCAGCCGGGCCTCGCCGCTTAATCGTTTGCTGAACAGTTCGGCGGCATAGCCGGAGGACTTGGCTGCAGCGACGGCTGTATCGACGCTCAATGCGTTGCTGCCAATCAAGTGGTGACCGACGTTTTCGAAAACGGGGTCGCCGGATTTAGGGGTTTCGGCGTAGAGTCCCTGTCGGCCGGCTTGTAAATGGTTCTTCACGGCGTCAGGTATCTGCGGCCAGACCCGGTAACTCTGCAATATGTCGATCGCTTCGCCGAAAGTACTGTCGTCCGGCACGCTGGGGCCGCTGGCAATCACGCTCAAGTCGTCGTCCAGCACATCCGACAATATCAAGGCGTGCAGATCGGCGGCCGCGGTCAAGCGTGCCAGTCCGCCACCTTTCAAACGCGAAAGATGTTTGCGGACGCAGTTGATCTGATGAATGGTGGCGCCGGATGCCAGTAGCAATTGGGTGGTGGCGATTTTATCGGCCAGACTGACGCCGGCAACCGGGCAGGGTAACAGCGCCGAACCGCCGCCGGAAATCAAGGCCAGCACCAAATCGTCGGCTTGGACGGTGTTGAGGCGATTGATCAGAGTTTCCGCCGCTTGAAGGCCGGCTTGGTCGGGCAACGGGTGGCCGGTTCCAAAGACTTGGATGTTATCGACCGCTACGACGTTTTCGTAGTTGGTGATGGCGATGCCGGGTGCTGCCAGCCACGTATCCGGAATGATTCGAATGGCCGCTTTGACCATAGCGCAAGCGGCTTTGCCGAAACTGAGCAGATGAATTCGCCGCCAATTGCCGCTACGGAGGTCGCCGCCGCAGCCGATGACTAGATTGTTACCCGCTTTATGCAGGTAATTGCCGACGCAGGTTTCTGGATCGGCCGCCGCCACGCCGGCCTGAAAGACGGCCAGGGCAGTTGCCCGTTCGGCGGATTCGGCAGCGAGAATCACGGCCGGCAAACAGCTATGCCATTTCCTTGGCGAGCGCGAAGATGATTTCGGCGTCGAATACTTGCTTGTTGTCTTCGAACAATTTGGCAATACAGGCCCGATGCAGGGCCAGTTTAAAGGCGCCGAAGCCGATCGCGCCCCAGACGATTTTACCGTGCCGCTCCCGACCTCTATCCATCACGTCGGTGCCGCCGATACCGACCGGTGGTGTGGCGTTGGCGTCTGCCAGCAACTGTAGATGAGGGTTATCTTGCCAATGTTCGGGTTTCAGCAATTCGACGCCGGCGGCACCGGTCGCCAACACGATGTTGGCGTCTGCGATCGCTGCGGCGCGGCTATCGTAATCGCCGGCTTCCAGCGGCGTGATGTCGACGTCGAAGCGCTGTTTCATCGCGAAGCAGGCTTTTTCGGCGTTGAAAATGTGGCGCGAGGTGATGCTGACCTGGGCGCCTTCAAGCGCCATCATCGCTGCCGCACGTTGGCCGACCGGACCGGTACCGGCCAATACCACGGCTTTTTTGCCGGCCAACGGCGCGCTGCCGGCCAGTTTGGCCACGGCGGCTGCAGCGGTGGTATTGCTGCCGTTGCTGTCCAGCATTACCGACACTTGAAAGCCCGGGAAGAAATGTTTTTGTACCGCGGCCAGTAACTTCTGGCCGGCCTCCATATTGCTGCCGCCGATGAAGATCGCCGTGTTTTTTTTGTCCTTCGGTGCGCGAGTGAAAATGGTACCGTCGACCAGGGCGCCGACATTGTCCGGAGTCAGGCTGCCGTGGCCGATCACATGGTCGGCGCCGCCATCGTAGGCCACGACGGTATCGAAGACGGAAGGGTGGGCATCGGTGTCAAATTGGAAGAGCAGTTTTTTCATTAACCTACCTGATAAAAGACGCTGGAGGCCGGAGACTGGCGTTTGGGTGGCGGCATTATACCGGAGTTTGTTTTGCCCGCTTCACATTCGGAACCGGCCGGATAAAGCGGGAATTAGAGATTGTTTGAGCAAAAACTTTATGTCATATTGAAACGGCTAACCGCGCCGCCAGGGCCGGATCAGTCCATTCACAGATGATGAGGAGCCCCGATGAAAACCCCCGTTGATATTGCTGTTACCGGAGCAGCTGGTCAAATAAGCTATTCGTTGTTGTTTCATTTGGCGGCGGGTGAACTGTTGGGGCTAGATCAGCCTATCGTATTGCGCTTGTTGGAAATTCCGCCGGCGATGAAACAATTGCAGGGTGTGGTCATGGAACTGAACGACTGCGCATTTCCACTATTAAATAAAGTCATTATCACGGACGACCCGAAAGTGGCGTTCGATAATGTCGATTATGCGTTTTTGGTGGGGGCCAAGCCGCGCGGTCCGGGTATGCTGCGCAGCGACTTGCTGCTGGATAACGCCCAGATTTTTATCAATCAGGGCCGAGCCTTAAACGAAGTGGCCAGCCGTAAGGTCAAAGTTCTGGTCACCGGCAATCCGGCCAATACCAATGCGCTGATCGCGATTCACAATGCGCCGGATCTGGCGCCGGAATGTTTCGCCGCAATGACGATGTTGGATCATAAACGGGCGATCAGCCAGGTTGCGGAAAAGTGCGGCGTATTAAGCCGGGATATCAAAAACATCACCGTGTGGGGCAACCATTCCTGTACCCAATATCCGGATTTGCATCATGCCAAAGTCAAAGGTATGGATGCCTTGTCTTTGGTCGAGCACGATTGGTTCGTCAACGATTTTATTCCGACGGTGCAATACCGCGGTACCGAAATCATCAAAGTACGCGGCCAATCCAGCGCGGCGTCTGCGGCGCATGCTGCAATCGAACATATGCGCCTCTGGGCGCAGGGCACGGATGCCGGCGACTGGGTTAGTATGGCTGTGGCGTCGGACGGCAGTTACGGCATCGAAGAAGGATTGGTTTATTCATTCCCGGTTCAGGTCGTAGACGGCCAGATTCGGATCGTCAAAGGTTTGGATCTGAACGAATTCAGCCTGGAGCGCTTGCGCCAAAACGAAGTGGAATTGAAGGAAGAGCGGCAGGCGATCCAGCATCTGCTATAACCCGGTACTGCCGGTATCGCTCGCTTTAAGCCGATCAGGGGCCTGAGTCAAAACAGTTGCATTGCCTTTAGCCGTCCGCCAGACGAACCGCTATTTGTGCGCAGACGTCGGGTAGCGGGAAAACGCCGGAACAATCCCGGTCCTCAAAGCCGGCGTCGTCGGCAAACACGATACGCAATTGTCCGGCCTGACGGTTAGTTAGCCGATACCATGGCAGCAGGCCGTCGCGTTGCGCTGACACCGGGCCGCTGGCGCTGAAATCGAGTTTGCCGGCTTCGTTACAATATTTCATCCGGGTATAGGCGTTGGCAACGAAATTTAGCCGTTTCCAGCCGCGCAGTTTTGCATGCCAACGCGATTGGTCTTGGCGGTGGTGTTCCAGGAAGGCCTGATATTGGCTTTGCGACAGCACCGATTCGACTTCATAGGCAAAAGTCATGGCCTGGCTGAAACTCCATTCTGCCGGAACGCCGGCGTGTACCAGGGTGTAATTCAATTTAGCGTCGTGGTGGATCAGACCGCGTTGGCGCAGCCATTTCAATAACTCGTCCCGATCCGGAGCGGCCAGCACCGGCTCGAAACCGGCAACGGAATTGCCGCAGCCGGCCGCGGCCGACAATAACTGCAAGTCGCGATCGCCCAGTACTGAAATCGCGCTTTTTCCCAAATTTTTCACCAAACGCAGTACCTCCAGCGTTTGCGGATTGTCGCCGGCTAAATTGCCGGCCAACCAGATCCGGTCCGTTGCCGGATCGAATCCGATTTTACCCAGCAACTGTTGTAAGGCTTGGTAGTTGCCGTTAATACTGCCGATTGCATAGAGCGCCATTGCCGATTCCGCGTTAATTGTCTCGGGCTAATTCAAGGCTTCGTCGACAGGGGTAAGTCACGCGATGAACTGCTCGGCCGGGACATAATCGATGGCGAAGGCCTCCGCGATGCCGGCGCAGGTGACCTGGCCTTCTATCACGTTAAGGCCTTTTAACAGCGCTGGATTGTCGCGCAAGGCTTGTTGCCAACCTTTGTTTGCCAATTGCAGAACATAAGGTAACGTGGCGTTGGTCAGGGCCAGCGTCGAGGTGCGCGGTACGCCGCCCGGCATATTGGCCACGGCGTAATGGACGATGCCGTCGACCAAATAAATCGGCTCGGCGTGTGTCGTCGGACGGGTGGTTTCAACGCAACCGCCTTGGTCGACCGCGACGTCGACGATCACGGCGCCGGGTTGCATTAGCTTCAGGTCTTCTCTCCGAATCAATTTCGGCGCTGCGGCGCCGGTCACCAGCACGCCGCCGATTACCAGATCGGCCTCGGCGATTTGTTCCAGGATGGCGTGGCGGCTGGAGAACAACAGTTGCACGTTGGCCGGCAGAATGTCGGCGAGATGGCGCAGACGTTCCAGCGACAAATCCATCACCGTGACTTGGGCGCCCAGACCGGCTGCCATTTTAGCGGCCTGGGTGCCGACTACGCCGCCCCCCAAAACCAATACCTTAGCCGGCAACACGCCCGGCACGCCGCCCAGCAACATGCCACGGCCGCCGTACAGTTTCTCCAGGTAGTGAGCGCCTTCTTGTACCGCCAGCCGGCCCGCCACCTCCGACATCGGCGTCAGCAACGGCAATTCGCCGTTGGCCAATTGGACCGTCTCATAGGCGATGCAGGTCGCGCCGGAGGCAAGATGGGCTTCGGTCAATTCGCGATCGGCAGCGAAGTGAAAATAGGTGAATACGGTTTGGCCTTTGCGCAACAGCGGCCATTCGGCCTTTATCGGTTCCTTGACCTTGACGATCATGTCGGCTTCGGCCCAGACCGTTTCGGCGCTGTCGGCCAAGCCGGCACCGGCAGCTTGATATTGTTCGTCGTTGAAGCCGGCGCCCATACCGGCGCCGCGCTGCAAGGTCACGCTATGGCCGGCGGCTACCAAGGCCGCTACTCCGGAAGGTACCAGCGACACGCGGTTTTCGTTGGGTTTGATTTCCTTCGGAATCCCGATTTTCATATTCACCTCATGGGTTGTTGACCAGCGTTGTTTGGATAATAGCAATAAATGGACCGAGACGAAGTCGCCGAGTTTCAAGAACTTGCGAACCCTTCGCCGGAAGTCGGGAGGCAATTGTCGGGTTTTACTGTCGTTTTGGCGTAAACCCTTCACTCTAAGGGGTGAAGGGCTAAAAACTGACTAAGCTTAAGCGGTTAGTTTCAGCTTAGAGGATGTCATGAACCACACCCAAAACATTCTGATCGGCCACTTGACCGAAGTGAGAGGCGACGGCATGGATGCGCGCATCATCGAAGAACATTCGACCGCGGCGCCGATCATTCGGCTAGGCGACGAGGAAATTCTGGCCGGCCATATCGGATCTTACGTCGTGATTCGGCAGTCGCATATCGGCGTGTTGGCGTTGGTGTTTAAAATGTGGGAACGTGACCGTTTCGATAGTGCCGGGAACCGGGCTACAGATCGTTTCATTGCATTGATTCCGGTCGGGGAGTTGACCGAAAACAATGTGTTCATTCGCGGTGTGCGCCATTATCCAACGCCCGGTGCCGCGGTCTATGCCGTTGGGCTGAGCGAGATCAATGCGATTTTTTCCAAATTTCGCGATTACCAGTTTTTTATCGGTCAGTTGGCCAGCCACAAGGATTACCACCTGAGCTTGGACCCGCGGGCCTTGTTCGGCCGACATTTTGCGATCATCGGCCAGTCCGGTTCGGGTAAATCGTGGACCGTCACCAGTTTGATCCAGCACACGATGAAAGCCATGCCGAAAACGCACATGGTCATGTTGGATTTGCACGGCGAATATTGCTGGAAGCGTCCCGACGGCAGCATCGAATCGGCGTTTCCGGCCGATCAGGTCAATTATGTCGACGCGTTGGACATGGAGATGCCTTACTGGATGATGAGCTACGCCGAGTTGGTCGATTTGTTCATCGACCGCGACGACAACGGCGCTTCGATGCAGATGGCGTTTATGCGCGAAATTCTGCAGCAATTGAAACGTAAGGAAGCCAAGGCGATTGGCTTGGCTTCGGTAACGATAGATACGCCGATTTATTTTTCGTTGGCGGAAATGTATATGCAATTCAAAGCGGCCAACGAGGAGCGTAAAGACTTCGGTAAGACCAAAGGGGCGTTGTTCGGTCAGTTCGACGAATTTTTGGTCAGGATGCAGAGTCGGTTCAACGATGTGCGCTACGATTTTTTGTTGAAACCGAAAAAGCGTAATTCGTCGGACAGCATGGCCGGCTTGTTGCGCCAGTTTGTCGGCCTTGGCGACAAAAAAGCCAATATTACCGTGGTGGACCTTAGTTCGGTGCCGACCGACGTCCGGCCGGCCGTGTCGGCCCAGGTCGGCCGCTTGGCTTACGAATTTAACTATTGGAACCCGCGCCGCCGCGAATTTCCGATCACGTTGATTTGCGAGGAGGCGCACGCCTATATCCCGCGCGAAAAAAACGGTCAGTTCGACGGCACCCGCAAAATGATGGAACGGATTGCGAAGGAAGGACGCAAATACGGCGTCTCTATCGGCGTGGTCAGTCAGCGGCCGACCGAACTTTCAGAAACGATGCTGGCGCAATGCAGCTCGTTTATTTGTTTACGCACCACCAACCCTGACGACCAGCAATATATCCGGGGTTTGGTACCGGAAGCAGAGGGCGATCTGGCGGATATTTTGAGCTCTTTGGGCCGCGGTGAGGCGTTGGTGTTGGGTGAGGCGGCGCCGTTACCGACCAGGGTGCAGATTTATCGGCCCAGTCCCGAACCGAAAAGTAACGATGTCGATTACTACACTAGCTGGCGCGAAGGCCCCGAGGATTTGGATGTGGAAGGCATCGTTCACAATTGGCGGACCCAGAACCGGAATTAATCGGTTAGTCGATGGGCTGCCGGTACCTAGCAGGTTGGTGAAAAACCATATTTGAGACGCTAATTTTGCTCAATCGAACCAGCATTTAGTAGGAAAGCGGCTTCATCGTCACTAAATATAGAGCCATTCAAAGCCAAAAAAGAGTTTTTCACCAACCTGCTAACGTTTGAAGCCGGCCCTGGTGTGCGCGGGTTAAGCGCGTGCCCGCCCGCGTATTACCGGGGCAGTCATGCGTCAGGCTGGTAAGCGCTCACTCGGCTGAGCTATGCGGGACGTGGTTCCGCATCGCCGCTCCATCGCCACAGTCTCCAATCCGACTACCGCCTCACCTACCAAAATTAGGCAGCGAAATAGCCTGTCTATGCAATTTCAAGCCGCGCCAAACCCATCGGGCAATTACCTTTTAGGCGAACGATAACCCGCTCATAACTCTCGGCCAAAATGCGGACTGTTTTTTGCAACCGTGAATTACATCACTATATTTTTTCAAAATATAAGTACTAGCTCGAGTTTTTGCCGCTAAAACGCTGCCAAAAACGGAAAAAATCAAATGATGGCGAGATTAAAATAAAATTAAAAAAAGAGACGTGCGCCGCAAAAAAATCAATGAATTCAATTTATAAGACGAATCTTTTAAAGTTATACTGCGTCACGCCGTTAAGGTAAGTGTCCGTTATGAGTCTTTCGGAATAAAGCACTAGCGGCACGTGGAGCCTCTGGTTTTCATGCTTCGTATCAAGAGAGAAGAGGCGGGTACCGCCCATGGCATCTTGAGGTTTATAAAGGAAGATCGCTTATCCGGCTGGATAATAAAAAATAATTGAATCGGCAAGCCAAATACCTGGGAGATTAAATATGATGGAAGAAACTTTAGATGTAATAAAAGATATGGATATTCCAGACTTTATTTCTTTTGAGGATGTGGAGGACGATGTAGTTGAAGTCGATCCTAATGAAAATTTCAAATTAACTGAAATAGAAAGCGGTGATTCGCAAAGTGATAGCGGTTTCGATGCTACTCGCGCTTACTTGAACGAGCTCAGTAAGTCCCAATTATTAACGGCCGACGAGGAAAAGATATACGGCAAACGCACTCAGCAAGGGGATCCACAAGCGCGAAAAATCATGATCGAAAGCAATTTGCGTTTGGTCGTCAAAATTTCTCGCCGCTATTTGAATCGAGGCTTGCCTTTGCTCGATTTGATTGAGGAAGGTAACCTGGGTTTGATCAGAGCGGTGGAAAAATTCGATCCGGACCGCGGCTTCCGCTTTTCCACTTATGCTACTTGGTGGATTCGACAAACCATAGAGCGTGCGATTATGAACCAGACGCGGACTATCCGCTTGCCGATTCATATCGTCAAAGAAATGAATATTTATTTGAAAGCGCAAAGGAATCTGGCGCAACAGCTGGACCATGAGCCGACCGTTGATGAAATCGCGAAACATTTGGATAAGCCGGCGAAAACTGTCAGTAAAATGCTGAAACTGAATGAACGAGTTACTTCGGTAGATGTGTCTTTCGGAAAAGATTTCGACAAGCCTTTATTGGAAACCATTTCCGAAGAAGAGAGCCGTAACCCGGCGGAAATTTTGCAGGACAACTTTATCCAAAATAACGTCACATATTGGGTATATCAACTGGCCGAGAAACAACGCGAGGTGATTTGTCGGCGTTACGGACTATGTGGTTTCGAAAATGCGACCTTGGAACAAGTGGCTCTGGAATTGGGCGTCACTCGGGAGCGAGTGCGGCAAATTCAGATGGATGGTCTCAAACGTTTGAAGGAAATCTTGGAAACCAGCGGTTATTCCTTTGAATCCATTTTTAGTTAACTAGCGTGATTATCTTCAACCGGTCCCACTGCCGCAGTGGGATCCGGTTCGAGCGAGTTGTTGTCTGGGTGTCCATTTTCGCAATTTGCTTTTATTGGTAGAGCGGCAAATCATCCAGTCTTTTGTCGATTTCCGAAATAACTTCCTGGTAACGTTTGCTGCCTACGCGTTCAAACCGTTGCTTAAAATCCATTTCGTCCATATGCTCCGGCAGGTCTTGTACCTCGGGGATAATGGCCGAATAGTCTTTGGTCTCCGCCATTAATTTTTGCAGTAGCCTGGCTTTGGTCTGGGAGGCGATAGCCATCCGGCCGAAACGGCTCCCGGCCATATCGGCGGACAAGTCGATGAAACTGAAGCCGCTGCCTTGCCGGGCGTCGCCCAATTCCTTGTCCACGCCCATTCTTTCGCCCAATAACGACGCATCCACTGCCGCCAACAAGGCCGAAGCGATGAAATGCTGCGGAATATCGACGCGCTTGTAGGCGAAGACCGGGTATTCCTTGCTGTATACCAAACCCAAGGGCAAAAATCGGCGTAAGTCGCGCTTGTAGATGTAACTGGCCACAGCGATGATGATGGCGCGGTTTTCCTGGATGGCATCGGCTTCGGGGGTGTTTTGGTAAGCGGTTGCGAATAAAGGTTGCAGTAATTCGATCAAGGACAGGCGCCAGTCCGGATCGTGTCGATTGACGATATCGTTGATTTGTTGTTGATACAGGTGCAGGTTGGGATACTCGGCGTGTTTTCGAATCACCAACTGTTTGGCGGCGTCCGCTATTGAGCCCAAATAACTGATCTCCAGTGTTTGTGGGCCGATTTGCACATTTTTGACATACTGGGTCAGAACTTGCCAGTAGTCGTTTAGCGGCGTATGGATGACCAAGGCTGGAATCAATAGGTTTGCCGCCGGATCCGGAATCGAAATTTCGCCGACTTTGAACGACTTTAACCGAATACTATCGTTTAGTTGCCGCACGCTGAAACTGAAATCAAGGTAGTGCCCGAACAAGGTTTCCGGCACGAATACTGCGATTTGGCAGTCTATTCGATCCTGGCCGAAATGGACTTGGGTGGTATTTTCGACGAAATGGTCCAGCAAATAGCTGGCGGCAATATTCAAATCCTTTTGATCCAAATTGACGGTTTTCAGTTGACTCCGCTCTTCGGGACGTACTTGCAGCAATTGTTTGGCGCGTTGGATGTCGTCGCGGGTCAGTCCCTGATTCAAGCTGGGCAACGGCGAGTCGTCGATCGCGAATAGCAACATTACTGCCAATAGCGCCGCGGTCGAGAACAGCGCGAATAACAAAGCCTTCAGCATTGATCGATGATCAACTCGAAATTAGCGTCTTCCAGGTAATGCATTTCTTTTTTCAAGTCGGCGTAGGTCAGCGGTGCCTGTTCCAGCCAGCCTTCCGGAAACGCGAGTTTGATGGTGTTGCCGTCGATATCGATTTTGAAGTCGGCACGTTGGCTGTGGCGGTTTCGGTGGAGTACCGTCGCCAAGCGAAACACGATGGCCATAACCGGAGCATTTTGCCGCCAGGGATGAGGCAAGTCGGCGAAGCGCTCGAGACGCAGCTTTTTGCGGTGGCTGCGTACCAACTTCGACAGTAGCAATTGATCTTGCTTGGAGAATCCGGCCAGATCGCCGTTTTCCAGAATGTAGGCGCTGTGTTTGTGGTATTGGCTATGGGCGATTTCGAAACCAATTTCGTGCAACTCCGCCGCCCATTCCAAAAATTGCAGGCTGGCCGGATTGTCTTGAAAGCAGGGGTGTGATTCTAATTGCCGCACAATGTAACGCAGGGTATCTTGCAGTTGCTCGCTATGGCGTTGATCGGTGTGGTAGCGGGCGGCAATCAGTTTACTGGTCTGCGAACGAATATCGTCGTTATAGATGCGGCCCAACAGGTCGTAAACCAAGCCCTCGCGCAGCGCGCCGTCTGACACCGTCATCTGTTCGATATGCAAGGTCTTGAACGTCGCATAGACGATTGCGACCGCGCCGATAAAGACCGGGCGGCGCTCCAGGCTCAATGCCGGGAAATTGATCTGCTCCACTTTATCCAGCTTCAACAATTGCGCAACCAGTTGCTCCATGCCGGCCAGCGTAATGCCGTTGTTGCTCCAGCCCGAGGTTTGCAGCACGTTGCTGATCGCCTTCAAACTGCCGGAGGCGCCGATCGCTTCATCCCAGTTTTGGGAATGGAAGGTGTTTTGGAAGGGTTCCAAATGCTGTTCGGCAAACAGCGTGGCTTTGCGGAACGCTCGCTTGTTGATATCGCCGTTCTTAAAAAAAAGCTGGCTAACCGTGACGCAACCCATGTTCAGGCTTTCCTTGGTATGGGCAACATCGTTGCGACCGATGATGTATTCGGTGCTGCTACCGCCGATATCCATCACAAAGCGGTTATTGGCGTTGCTGGCCAGACTGTGGGCCACACCCTGGTAGATCAAACGGGCTTCTTCGATGCCGGAAATGATATGAATCGGATGGCCTAAGGCCCGTTCGGCTTTTTTGATGAACTGTTGCGAGTTCTTGGCGATGCGCAAGGTGTTGGTACCGACGATGGCCACGCTGTTCGGCGGGAAATTACGAATGCGTTGGCCGAAGCGTTCCAGGCAAGCCAGTGCCCGTTCTTGCGTAGCCTGATCCAGGTACTTCTGCGAGTCCAGTCCCGCTGCCAGGCGCACCATTTCTTTCAATCGGTCGAGGGTTTGCAGCTTTCCGTCGTGCAAACTGCAAATGATCATGTGGAAACTGTTGGAGCCAAGATCGACCGCGGCGACGCTGGTCGGTATTTGCTGAGGCACGAGTCTGTTCCTGTTCGGACTACGGGGGAAGGCGGAGTCTGATAGAATTCCGCAGCTTAACTGGCGATACCGTTCCCAACTGGCGCCAGCTTTCATCGGCGGCCATTATAACTTAGAGCATGACGGCTTTATCCATTCAAAACTTAAAAAAAACGTATAGCAACGGCTTCGAGGCCTTGAAGGGCGTGGATCTGGAAGTCGAACGCGGTGACTTTTTCGCGTTACTCGGCCCCAACGGCGCCGGCAAATCCACGTTGATCGGCATCATCAGTTCTTTGGTCAATAAAACCAGCGGCAAGGTCAGCATCTTCGACCACGATCTGGACACCGACCCGGTCGCGGCCAAAACCTGCATCGGCGCGGTGCCGCAGGAAATCAACTTCAACCAATTCGAAACCTGTTTCAGCGTGGTTTTCAACCAGGCTGGTTATTACGGGATTCCGCGCAAGTTGGCGATGCAACGCACCGAGCAGTGCTTGCGCCAGGTTGAACTGTGGGATAAGCGCGATACCGTGTCGCGGCGGCTGTCGGGCGGCATGAAACGGCGCTTGATGATCGCGCGGGCGATGGTGCATTCGCCGCGGCTGCTGATTCTGGACGAACCGACCGCCGGAGTAGACATCGAGATCCGGCGGTCGATGTGGGAGATGATGCAGGCGGTGAACAAACAGGGTACTACCATCATCCTGACGACCCACTATCTGGAAGAGGCGGAAAGCCTGTGTCGCAATATTGCGATCATCAACAACGGCCAGATCGTCGAGAAATCGGCGATGCATCAATTGCTGGGCCGGATGCATACCGACCATTTCGTGCTGGATGTCGGGCGCAGTCTGAGCGGCGTGCCGGCGATCCCCGGTTACCATATCGAATTGGTCTCGGAACGCAGTCTGGAAGTGGCCGTGCCGAAAAGCCTCGGTTTAAACCGATTGTTTCAGGAGCTATCCGCCCGGCAGATTGAAGTGTTGAGTCTGCGTAACAAATCCAACCGTCTCGAACAACTTTTCCTGGACTTGGTGCAATGAACTATTCCGTGGCCTTTTCGACCATCTTAATCAAGGAAATTCGCCGCTTCACCCGGATCTGGCCGCAAACCTTGCTGCCGCCGGCCATCACTACGGCCTTGTATTTTCTGATCTTCGGCAAATTGATCGGCGACCGGATCGGCTTGGTGCACGGCGTCCGCTATATGGATTACATCGTGCCCGGCATTATTTTGATGTCGGTGATCAGCCATTCCTATTCGAACGTGGTTTCTTCGTTTTATTCCACCAAGTTTCAGCGCCATATCGAAGAGCTGCTGGTGGCGCCGGTGCCGAATTATGTGATTTTGTCCGGTTACGTTTGCGGCGGCATCGCCCGCGGCGTATTGGTGGGCTTGGTCGTGGCCGGTATTTCGATGGCCTTCACCGACACGGCAATTTTGCATTGGGATATCGCGGCAGCGGTATTCGTGTTGACAGCGACCTTGTTTGCCTTGGCCGGCTTCATCAATGCCGTCTTCGCCGACAGTTTTGACGATATTTCCATCATCCCGAACTTCATCCTGACGCCGCTCAGCTATTTGGGCGGCGTGTTTTACTCGGTCGAAATGCTGCCCGGTATCTGGCAGAAGGTTGCTCAGGGCAATCCGATTTTGTACATGATCAACGCCTTTCGTTACGGCATGATCGGCGTCAGCGACGTGCAAATTCAGATTGCGTTTGCGATGACGGCCGGCTTTATTCTGCTGCTGGCCGGCCTGAGCCTGTTTTTACTGCACAAAGGCATCGGCATCAAAAACTGATTTATTCCAAAGGCAACAGCATGTTGCGCAGGCCGGTCGGGTTTTTGATCGCGATAAACCGGTTCTGCACCACGATCAGTTCGTCGTCCTGGAATTTTTTCAGTAGCCGGCTGACGGTTTCCAGCGCCAAGCCGAGATGGTTGCCGATTTCCTGGCGGGTCAACGACAACTTGAATTCCGACGAGGAAAATCCGCGCCGCTTCAAGCGCTCGGACAGGCTGATCAAAAAATAGGCCAGCCGCTCGTCGGCCGGGCGCTTGCTTAGTACCAACTGGTTTTTGTCTTCCAGCATTTTTTCGCCGGTATGGCGAAACAATTCCCTGGTCAGACTCGGCACGTTTTTGAACAAGTCGTCCATGTTGTCGGCCGGCAATATGCAAAAACTCATGGTTTCCAGCGCAATCGCCGCGCAGTTGTGTTTGTCTTCCGATAGGCCGTCGAATCCCAGCAATTCGCCCGGCAGCAAAATATTCAAAATATGTTCGTTGCCGTGGCTGTCGTTGGCCACCAGTTTGGCGCTACCGGACTTGATGGCCAGAATGCCGCGAAAGTTGTCGCCTTCCCGGTAAATGAAGTCGCCGCGTTGCAAGGTTTTGCGGGCTTTTACGACTTGGCTGATGTTGTTGATTTCGCTTTGCGACAAGCCGCGCGGTAAACAAATATTGTCCAAGCCGCAGTTGGCACAATTGACTTGATTTTTAATCGTCACGTTAAACTAAATTTCCGATAAATAAGGTAGCCGCGCCGGTCACAACCGGCTACCGACTCATCCGGAGTCGGTTTCTGGTTTTAAATGTTCAATCCTGTTGATGGTAGGCAATGATGCGTTCGACTTCGTTCTTCGAGCCCAAAATCAACGGCACCCGCTGATGGATGCTATTCGGTTTCAAATCCAAAATCCGTTCCCGGCCGGTGCTGCATAAACCGCCGGCTTGCTCGATGATGAATGCCATCGGATTGGCTTCGTACATCAGACGCAGCTTGCCCGGTTTGCTCGGGTCGCGCAAGTCGTGCGGATACAGAAACACGCCGCCGCGGTTCAGAATCCGGTACACCTCGGCCACCAATGAGGCTACCCAGCGCATATTGAAATTTTTGCCGCGCGGTCCGTCTTCGCCGGCCACGCATTCGTCGATATAGCGTTTTACCGGCGGCTCCCAAAAGCGCTGGTTGGACATATTGATGGCAAACTCGCTGCTGTCTTCCGGGATTTTCATGTTGCAATGGGTCAGGATGAACTCGCCGACGTCCTGGTCCAAAGTAAAGCCGTTGACGCCGTTGCCGGTGGTCAGCACCAGCATCGTCGACGGCCCGTACAACACGAAACCGGCGCAGACCTGTTCGGTGCCGCGGCGCAGAAAATCTTCGGTTTCCGGTTCGATGCCTTCGCGGCAACGCAGAATTGAGAAAATGGTGCCGACGGTCATGTTGATGTCGATATTGGACGAACCGTCCAGCGGGTCGAACAACACCAGGTATTTGCCTTTCGGATATTGCTTCGGAATCTTGATCGGATCGTTGATTTCTTCGGAGGCCATGCCGCCCAACGAACCGCTCCAATCCAGGGCTTTGACCATGATGTCGTTGGTGATGATGTCCAGTTTTTTCTGGACCTCGCCCTGCACGTTTTCCGATTCGGCGCTGCCTAACACGCCGATCAAGGCTCCGCAGTTGACCCGATGCGAGATTTGTTTGCAGGCGGTGACGATGTTGTTCAGCAACAAGGTAAAAGTTCCCGATGCATCCGGCAGACCGCGCTGCTGTTCGATGATGAACTGGGTAAGGGTGACTTGCTGGTTAGACATGAATCTGTATCTCCAATGGATGAACGGCGCACGCCGCGGCGCGGCGGCCGAAGCGGAAATGAGTGTAAAGGCTGAACGTGAGCGGGCTGTTCAAGGTTAGGCAGCTAGACTTTTTCGCTTAACAAGCTTTGCGGCGACGCTATCGGCGAGTGTTCTTGGGCAGGTTTGCCTTGTTGGGCATCCATAAAACCGGGCTTCAATCCTTTTTCTTCGAATTGCCGTCTCAGGTAGTCGAGACGCGCGTTAATTTTTTCGACCGTATCGGCCGATTCGCTCCAGAAACGGGTGTTGACGCTACCGTCGTAACAGGAGAGCTTGCAATGTATTGTAGCAAGTTCCGGCGGGGTAATGGTAATGCTCACTACCCAGTTGTTCTGTCCGGCCGGGTTGCCGTTGCCGTCTCGATCGTGCTCCACAACCAGTTCCAGCAGGTCCGGCTTACCGTTTTGCAGGAAAGGCAGCTCCAACACCCAAACCTGACGCGGCGTATCGTCTTTCGGCAACGAATGCAACTGGTCCAAGGTTAATTTCGCCAGACTGCCCTCGGCTTGCTGCAACAGCTCTCTCAGCAGCGGTTCGCTGGCGGAGGCGGAATGTTCCGCCGCAGCCGGTTTCAATTCCAGCGCCAATTGCGCAATAAACTTGCTCAGTCTGAGCTTGAAGTCGTCCGCCAACGTAGGCGGCGCCTGCTGCCGGCCGGCTTGCGCCAATTGCGCTTCCAGGAACAGGCCGGAGCGAGCGACGGCTGTTTTCAGATCGTTGGCTTGGAACAACGCCGATTTATCCGGAATCGCCCGCAAAATCTGCAAAGCCAGATGTTTCAGGGTTTCGCCAACGGTTTTATCGGCGATCAATTCGCCGACGGCATGGTCCAGCCGGTTCAGCATGAGCAGGGGCGAACTTTGCTGCGGCAGGGCTTGTTTGAAAGCGGCGGCGACCAGTTCAGCTTCCAAGTCCGCCGGCGCCAGACTGACGCTGAACAATGGCGGCGAGCCGGCCTTGACCAGTTGCAATTCGATGCGGCTACCCGGCACCAGCACCGGTTTGGCCGGATCGGCTTCGAGCAATTGCCGGCTATCCAGCGTGACCGGCTGAGCTGGCGAATGGCCGGCAACGTTATCGGTTGCTGGTTGGCCGGATGCAGGCAATGGCATAGCCAATTGCAGCGTCACGCCCTGTTTGCCGACGCTGACCACCTGGGCCGGCACGGCCTGGCCGAGTTGCAGGTTTGGTAACGGATTGCCGGCTGCCGCCACTTGTGCCGGCGCGGCGGCAGTGGTCAGTTTCAGCAGCGGCGCTTCGCCCCCGGCTGTCGGCTTGGCATTGGCCGGTAGCGGCGGCGCGATCAATTTGAATTCCGGCGTCGGCAATAATTTGACCACTTGCAGCTGCAAGCTTTGGCCGGCAGCGAACGGCAAGGGCAGGGGCGTCTGCAGCGTCAAGGCCTTGCCGGCCATGTTTACCGTCAGCAGATTCAATTGGGCTTGATTGACGGCGATCTTGGCTTCCAGAACCTGATTCAGTTTCAGCTCCGGAAAGGCGGTGCTGACTTTGTTCAGGGCGGCTTGCAGATTGGCATCCAGCGGCAGTTTGATTTCCACGAGCGTCACCTTGCCGCCGGCAGGACGGCTATTCCAGCGCCAGAATAAACGCCCACTGCTCGGCGCTGACCGGCATGATCGACAGCCGATTGCCGCGGCGCAACAAAGCCAGCTCGCCCAGCTCGGATTTGGTTTTCAGCTCGCGCAGGCTGATCGTGCGCGACAGTTTCCGCACGAACTTGACGTCGACCATGAACCAGGTCGGCTTATCCGGATGGCTTTTCGGATCGAAATGCTTGTCGTCCGGATCGAACGCTGTGAAATCCGGATAACTTTCCCTGACCACCTCGGCAATGCCGACGACGCCGGGCTCGTCGCAATTGGAGTGGTAAAACAAGATTTGGTCGCCGATTTTCATCTCGTCGCGCATCATGTTGCGTGCCTGGTAATTGCGGACGCCGTCCCAATGTTCGGTTTGCTGCGGCCGCGCATATAAATCGTCGATACCGAAGGTTTCCGGTTCCGATTTCATCAGCCAATAACGCATAAATTCTCCTTGATATTCGAATCGGTCTACTGTCGGCCAAAACCGGCCGGTAGCGGAAACCGGGGGCGGCCTTAGTTTATCAAGTTATAGCCATAACCATAGCCAAACTGCCGCAATTGCATACCCGCCGTAACGCAGCGAGTCATGGCAACGCAATCCAAAACTTGGACTATGTTTACGCTACCCAGCAACAACGCTAGAGCCGACCAGCCAGTCGCGGCGCTTGGCTGGCCCATTTGCAATTGACCCCAACCAGGAGTTTCATGCTTACCAGCCTAAGAATTTGGCCGAATCTGTTATGCCTGTTGGCCGGCATCGTTTTCGGATTTCCGCTAATCCACGCGCCGTTGAACCATCCTGTCAGCCGCATGGCGTCCGCCAATCCGGCTTATCGCGAACTGAGTCAGAATGCATTCATGGTGATGTCGAATCGGATTGAATTGAGCCGGGGGCGTTTGGTCCGCTATACCGACGCTGCCGGACAACTGCAAATCACTCGGATTCAGGGCATGCCGGGCGACCAAGTCGGTTTTGCCGGGCAAACCCTGACGGTGAACGCCCAGCCGGTGGCCGTGTATCCGCAACTGCGGATGGCGCAAGGCTCGTTAATCGTGCCGCAGGACGCGGTGTTCTGTTTTCCGGATATCGCCGCGGACATTGGCGGCAACGAACGCAATCTGCAGCAGTATCTGATTCCCGCCAATGTGTTGGACGGCAGCGTGCTCTATGTGTTGAACAACAATTCGACCGCTGCGGCAAATCCGGAGTTTTTCGGTTACGGTTACGGATTGTTACTGGCTTATTTGATCGTGTTTCTGGCCCTGGCCAGAAATAAAGATCGCTTGCATCCGGCGGTTTACTATCCGGTGCGCTGGGTCGTCGGCCTGAATCTGCTGGTTTGGGTTTTACTTGCCGGTTACGGGATTTACGTCGGTTTATCCGGAATCGTGCCGTCGATCTATTTCATTTTTCTGTCGGCATTGGCGTATTTGGGCTTGTCGGCGGCCGCGGCGAGTACTTCTGCTTTGGCGGTCGGGCTATTGGCCTTGCTGGTCATTTTTGCCGATAAGCCGATCTTGGGCCAAGCCGGTCCGAATTCCTGATTCAACTCAATAGCTCGCTATGGAAAACATTCACACCCTGATCGAAAACGTCGAACGCGTCATCGTCGGCAAACGGCCGGTCATCGAACTGGCTTGCGTCGCCATCCTTTGCAAAGGCCACATTCTGCTGGAAGACGTGCCCGGAACCGGCAAAACCATGTTGGCGCGGGCATTGGCGCGGTCGATCCAAGTCGACATGAAGCGCCTGCAATGCACGCCCGATTTATTGCCGTCGGACATCACCGGCGTCGCGGTATACAACCAGAAAAGCGCGGATTTCGAATTCCGTCCCGGCCCGGTATTCACCCAATTGCTATTGGCCGACGAAATCAACCGGGCGACGCCGCGGGCCCAGTCGGCATTGCTGGAATGCATGGAAGAGTTCCACGTCAGCGTCGACGGCCAAAGTTACGAATTACCGAAATTATTCACGGTCATGGCTACGCAAAACCCGATTGACATGGCCGGCACCCATGCGCTGCCGGAGGCGCAATTGGACCGTTTTTTCATCCGGCTGCATATGGGCTATCCCAATATCGACCAGGAAATCAAAATTTTGGCGGCGCAAGCGCACAACCATCCGATCGAGACCCTGCAACCGGTTACCACCGAAGCCCAAATTCTGGCGGCGCGCGCCGAGGTGAAAAATGTCTATATTAGCCCGGATGTGGCCGCCTACGTCGTCGGTATCGGCGCCGCCAGCCGCAAACACGCCGATTTGCGTTTGGGCGCCAGCCCGCGCGCGACCTTGGCGCTGGCGCGCGCCGCGCAAGGTTTGGCCTATTTGCGCAGCCAAGCCTTCGTCACTCCGGATTTGGTGAAGCTAATCGCGCCGGCGGTACTGGAGCACCGATTGCTGGTGCGGCCGCAGGCGGCGGTGCTGGGCCGCAGCGCCGGCGAAATTCTGGCCGAGATTCTCGGCCAATTGCCGCCGCCGGTGGTGTAGGCCGATGTCGGTTCAACGCCGGTTTTGGATACTGGCCGGGTTTGCGTTGGCGGCTTATGCCGCCGCCATCGCCCGCGAACAAAGTCTGCCTTGGCTATTGGCGGCCTTGATCGGCGGCGGTTTGCTCAGCGGTTTGCTTTGGCCTTACCTGTTGTTGAAGCGGGTGGCAATCCGTCGGATCGCCCCGCAACGGGCTTTGGAAGGCGATACGGTTAAATTCGAATTCGAAGTGCATAACCGCGGCCTGTTACCGCGCTTTATGCTGGAATTGGCCGACCATCTGCCTTTTGTCGGCGCCGCCGAATCGCTGCCTGCCGCCGGTGCTCGCTTGCTCGGCGGGATTTCGTACATCCCCGGCGGCGCTAGCCGCCGTTTCGAGTTGACGTTGCAATGCGAAAAACGCGGCTTTTACCTGCTGGGGCCGGTCGGCCTGGCTTCGTCGTTTCCGTTAGGTTTGGCGGAAGTGCGTATCGCCGGAGAACAGACGACGCCAGAATTCACGATCTACCCCAAATTGTTTCCGATCCAGGCCTTGGCCTTGCTCGGTGCGCCCAGTCAGATTCACCGCGGCGCCTACTGTTTGCCGGAGGGCGCCGGAGCGGCCGAGTTCGCCGGCCTGCGCGAATACCGTAGCGGCGACAACCCGCGCCACGTGCACTGGCCGACCACCGCGCGCATGAACGAATTGATGGTAAAAGAATTCGAACCGCTGGCTTCGGCTTGCCTTTACATTGCACTGGATTTGGCCAAGGACGCCAATGTCGGCCGCGGCCGCCACAGCACCCTGGAGTATGCGATACGCATCGCCGCATCGGTCGCCGGATATGCCTGCCGCCAAAACATCCATAGCCGCTTGCTGGCTTACGGGGCACAAACCGTGCGCTTTGCTTCCGGTAAAGGCGACTTGCACTTTCAGCATATATTGGACGCCTTGGCCGTGGCGGACAGCGACGGCCGCACCCCCTACGCCGAACTGTTGACCGATATTGCCTTGCATTGCCAGCGCGGCGAGACGGTGGTGTTGCTGCTCAGCGAACCGCCGCACCGGGACGCGGCGACGCTCCAAGCGCTGGCTTTGCTGCGCGCCAGAGGCGCCAATTTGCTGGCGGTAAGCTTCGATCGCGACAGTTTTTTTCCGAGCGGCGCCGGCATGGCCGCCGCACCGCGGCCAAGGGATTTGACCCTGGGCCTGCTGGAGATGGGCGTGCCAAGCCTGACCGTGCGCAAAGGCGACGATTTGACCGAGGTATTCAATTCGTGAACGAAACCAAACTTGCCGGATCGCTGTATGCCGGGTTGTTCGCCGCGCAACTGTTGGCGCTGGCCTGCAACGCGTTTTTGGATATCGGCTACGGCAGCTTCGGCAGGGAAATGCTGTTTTGGTCGGTGGTTTTCGGCGGCACTCTGGCCGTTGGCTGGCGCCAAGCCCGAAAAGCCGGCGGCTGGGGCGGCATTGCCCAAAAATTCGTGTTGTTTTTCGGTTTGGTGTTGTTCGTGTTCGCATTCTTGCCGCTGTGGGGCATGCCGCGCGCCGGCCTGTACCTGCTGGCGATGCTGCAAGCGGCTTACAATTGCGCGACCGCCAGCCGCCGCCAGTTGCATCTGGGGTTGTTGACTTCGCTGGCCTTGGTGCTGTTTGCCGCTTCCCACTACCGGGCGGACTGGACCATGCTGTTTTATATCCTGCCGTATCTGATGGCCGCCGTGTTTACCTTGGTTGCCAGCCAGATTGGCCAGCGTAGCGACGACCTGCGCCTGACCGGCCTGGCGCGGACATCGAGCAGCCAGGGGCAGGGCGCCGCCAGCTTGGCCGCCACGCTGAGCATCTTGTTGCTCGGCGGCGGCTTGTACCTGTTGACGCCGCAAGTCAGTTGGCCTTATCTGGAATCGCGCTTCGGCCAGGATATTCCGCACGCGCCGGGCGGCGAGCTGGAACAGGCGGAGTCCGGCGGCCAGACCGGTTCCGCCGCAACTAAAAGCCAGGGCGGGACCGCCGAAAACGGAACCGGCGGCGGCCAAGGTTTGCAATGGCCGGGCATGCACTGGCCCGGGCCGCAGGAAATGCGCGTCGCGGCGCAGCGGCCGCATATGCCGCAATGGCAAAAATCGGCGATCGAGCAACTGGCCGGATTCAGCGAAACGCTAGAGCCGGCGGTATTGCTCGTCTTCGATTGGTGGCGCTGGCTGCGGCAATGGCTGCGCGAACATTGGCTGGATTTGATGTTCGCGTTGCTGGGATTGATTCTGCTGGCCGTGATACTGGCTTTCCGCAATCTGCTGCGGGAGACGCCTTGGGCGATCTGGCTGGCTAGCCGTTGGGATTATTGGTATCTGGGCCGCTGCGGACGCCACGCCGGGGGCGAGCCCGGCGCTTGCCAATACTACCGGGCGATGGAACGCTTGTTTGCGCTCGGCGAATTGCCCAGATCGCGCTTCAGCAATACGCGCGAATATCTGGCGCAGATCAACCGGCTGCAGCGTCGGCAGGTCCAGCGCCACGCTCAGGAGCTGACGCACTTGTTCGAAGCAGCCCGCTACGGGGCCGGCGCCGCCGACCCGGCACACTTGCAACGCATGCGGCGGATTTATCTGGAAATGTATCGCGAATCGATTTGAAACGCTCGCGTCGGGCGCGTACCCAGCGCCGACATGAGCCTGTTTCTCGGCTTGCCGTTCGGGCGCGGCTCAAGGCGCGAACTGCGCCTTCAATGCCAGTATTTCCGGCATGATCGCCATGAACAGTTCCAGCAAATGCGGGTCGAAATGGCTGCCTGCGCCGCTACGCATCGTTTCCAGGACCGTTTCCTGCGGCCAGGCTGGTTTGTAAGGCCGTTTGCTGCTCAAGGCATCGAACACGTCGGCAATTGCGATGATGCGGGCCGATTCGGGGATGGCTGCGCCGGCCAAGCCGGCCGGATATCCGGTGCCGTCCCAGCGTTCGTGGTGGTAATGAGCGATTTCGGCGGCCATTTTGAATACCGGATTGTCGGTCTTGCTCAGTATGTCGTAGCCGATTTGCGAATGCGTTTTCATGATGTCCCAATCGCGGCCGGCCAAACCGGATTGCGCCTTCAAGATCGCGTGCGGAATGCCAATCTTGCCGGTGTCGTGGGTCGGGGCGGCCAGCTTGATCATTTCCACTTGCGCCGGGCTCCAGCCGGCAGCACGGGCCAGCGCCGCCGAATAGGCCGCCATCCGCCAAATGTGGTCGCCGGTGTAAGGGTCGTTGTAATGGCCGGCGGCGCCCAGCATTTCGATCGCGGCGCGGGCCAAGTCATCCAGTTCCTCAACCCGGACCAGCGACAGGTGGGTCTGGACCCGGCGCAGCACGATCGGGCCGGAAACCGGCTTTTGAATGTAGTCCACCGCACCGACGTCGAAACCGTAGGCCTCGTTTTCGGTTTCGCCCATCGCCGTGACGAAAATGACCGGAATCTTCGCGGTGCCGGCGTCTGCTTTCAAGTGGATGCAGACCTGATAACCGTCCATGTCCGGCATCATGATGTCCAGCAGAATCAGGTCCGGCCGGTGGTCGCGCGCTGCGGCCAGCGCTTTTTCACCGTTGATGGCGAAAATCAGCTCGTAGCGGTCTTTCAGAATTTGCTGCAACACCTTCAGATTGTTCGGTTCGTCGTCGACCAGCAGCAGTTTGTAACTGTCTTTCATGCTTGCTCTCCTTCTGCGGCACCGGCGAGTTTGGCCTGCAACCGTCCGACCGCTGCCTTGGCGCCGTCGAAATCGAAGCTGTCCAATTCGTAGCGGATGGCTTGCAATTCGGTTGCTGTCAGGTAAGGCGCCAGCTCCTGCAACACCGGCTCGACTTTTTCCGGATTCAACGTGTCCAGGTTCCGTAGCAACTGTTGCAACAGATCGGCGATGTGCACGGGGTCGAAGGCTTCCGCGCTGGCCACCGGCTGTTTTTCCGGCAATTCAAGCCGGCGAACTGCCGCGGCGGCTTGGTCAAGTGCACTGCGCAAACGGTCGATTTGGGCTGCGGCCAGCGCCGGTGTGCCGTTCTTCAGTTCGGCATCGATGTTGGTGGCCAAGGCTGCGATGTCGACCAATGCCAGATTGCCGGCCACGCCTTTCAGGGCGTGTGCGCTGCGCTTGGCGGCTTCAATGTCGCCGTTTGCCAGACTGAGCTGAATGTTGTCGGCGTCGGCAGCGTGTTGCGCGGCGAAATTAAGCAGCGCGTCGGCGTAAATCAACGGGTCCAGCCAATTGCTCAGGCCTTTCCGGTAGTCGGCAACGTCGGCCAGCGGTGCGAAATCGACAGAGGCTTCGTTGGTGGGCGCGGGCGCTCCGCCGTTATTGGCAATGCCGAAACCGGGCGGCGTCAGATTTTCCATCTGCGCCAGCAGTTCGTCGATGTCGATCGGTTTGCCGACAATCGCGTCGATCCCGGCCGCCAGCGACTCCCGGCGTTCATGGCTGAGGACGCTGGCGGTCAGCGCCAAAATCGGAATCCGGCGCAGGCTGCCTTGCTCCAGTTCGCGGATTTGACGGGTGGCCTGGATGCCGTCCAGGACCGGCATTTGCAAGTCCATCAGAATCAAGTCGAAGTCGGATTCGTGGTAGGCCGCGACGGCTTCGGCGCCGTTTTTGACCCAGCGTACCCGGTGGCCTTGCTGTTCCAGGCGCAGGCTAGCCAGTTTCGCGTTGGCTTCCACATCCTCGGCCAACAGGATTTTGAAGCGGCGCGGCGAGTAATAAGCCCGTTTGCGCGGCGCAGCCGATTCGTACAGGCAAACGTCGTTGGCTGCCGCTTCCGGCAGCCGCACCGTGAAATGGAACACCGAACCGACGCCGAGTTGGCTTTCCACCCAAATCCGCCCGCCCATCATTTCCACAATTTGTTTGCTGATGGTGGTGCCCAGGCCGGTACCGCCGAAACGGCGGCTGGTGGTGGCGTCGGCTTGGGAGAACGATTCGAAGATGCGTTCGGTTTGTTCCGGGCTCATGCCGATGCCGGTGTCGGCGATGGCGAAATGCAGCAGTTCCGGCTGTTCCGCCCGGCCGATGCTGACGGCAATATAGCCGGTGTCGGTGAATTTCACCGAGTTGCCGACCAGGTTTAATATGATCTGCCGCAGCCGATTCGGATCGCCGACGAAGAGGTGGGGCAGGCCGGCCTCAACCGCCAGATCGATGCGCAAACCCTTTTCCGCGGCGCGCAAACTCATGATTTGCAGCGCTTCCTGGATTGCGACCGGCAAGTTGAAACAGACCGACTCCAATTCGATTTTGCCGGCCTCGATTTTGGAGAAATCCAGGATGTCGTTGATCACGCTCAGTAAATGCCGACCCGAGCTGAGGATGGTTTTGATGTGATTGCGGGTGGCATTCGACAGGTTGGCGTCCTGCAGGGCGACCTCGGCGAAGCCGATCACCGTGTTCATCGGCGTGCGGATTTCGTGGCTCATATTGGCCAGGAAGTTGGCTTTGGCTTTGGCGGCGGCCTCGGCCGCTTCCTTGGCTTGGCGCAGTTCCAGCTCCGCCTGTTTTTGCAATGTGATATCGGAAATAAAACCGACGAAGATGTGCCGGCCCTCGGAAATGATGCCGTGGCCGACCGCCAGACTGGCCGGGAAGCGGCTGCCGTCTTTGCGTTGGGCGATGACTTCGCGTTCGGTACCGAGGATTCTCGATTGCCGCTGAGCCAGAAATCGGCGGATATAACCGTCGTGGGCCGAGGCGTCGGGTTCCGGCATCAGGAGTGAGACGTTTTTGCCGACGATTTCATCGCTGCGCCAGCCGAACAGCTTCTCCGCTGCGGGGTTGAACATGCGGATAATGCCGCTGCTGTCGATCGAAATCACCCCGTTGACGGCGGTCTGGACAATGGCCTTGACTTCCGTAGTGGCCATCGCCACCAATTCTTCCAGATGCTCGCGATATTCCAGCAACTCCGCTTCGGCGGCCTTACGCTCGGTAATATCGGTAATCGAACCGACCATGCGTACCGGCCGGCCGTTTGCGTCGCGCAAGGCCTCGCCCCGGTCCAGGACCCAGCGGTAACTGCCGTCGCGATGGCGTAAGCGCAGTTCGGTGGAGTAGCGTTCGTTCCGTTCCAAGTGCCGGGCAAAGGCGTCGCTGGCCCTGGCTTTGTCGTCGGGATGGATCAATTCGAAGAAGATCGCTTCCTCGTTCGGCAATTCGCCTGCGGCATAACCGAGAATTTTATTCCAGCGCGGCGACAGATAGTATTCGTGGGTCAGGATATTCCAGTCCCAGATACCATCGTTGACGGCCCGCTCGGCCAGGATGTAACGCTCTTCGCTGGTACGTAGCGCCAGGGTGCGTTCGGCGATCTTCGTTTCCAGATTGTGCTGGGCGTCGGCCAGGGCGTCGGTCATATGATTGAAGGAACTGGCCAGTTCGGCGATTTCGTCGTGCCCGCTCACCTCGGCGCGCAGGCTGAAGTCGCCGTCGCGAATCCGGCGCGCGGTCAAGGTCAGGCGCGCGATCGGCGCGACGATGCGTTTGGCCAACGCCTGCGAGGTAAAACCGGTCAGCACAATAAAGGCCGTTACCACCAGCAACATGTTGTGCTTCAGGCTTTGGATTGCCGAGAAGGCTTCGTCTTGCTCGATTTGGGCCAGGATGCAGCCGCCGCCGATCTCGGCGACGTGGCGATAGCTGTAGATCACCGCTCGCCCCCGGTAATCTTTGTCTTGCCCTTGCCCGTTTTCTCCGGCCAGGCAGGCGGCCAAAGGACTGTTGGCGGTGGCCTGAGCTTGATTTGGGGCCGGCGGGAAACGGGCTGGCGTTACGAAAATGCCTTGCCGGTCGGCCAATAGGCTTTCCCCGGAGCGGCCGAGGACCGCGTGGGGGCCAAAAATGGCCTGGATCGGCGCTTCCTGGTAAAACACAGCCAGTTGCCACGGTTGGCCAGGATCGCCGGCAATCGTATAAAAATAGCCGGAGCGATCGGGCAGGGATGGAATCAGGCCGGCGAGCTGGTCACGGCCAAAGTGGGCGAAATCGGCGATCGGCAGCGGCGGATTGCCGATCGCCAACGTGTCGGTCCGATCGCTGCGGAATAGCCAAGCGCCTGCGGCGCCTTCCCGATGCAGGAAATCGTTGACGCTACGCATGGCGCAGTCCCGGTTTAGCCGGTCCTGGACCATACATTCGGCCAACAAATCTGCCAAAGCGGCATTGGTGTGGCTATTGGCCCGGCGCAATACCATCACCAATTGTTCCAGGCGGCTCTCAGCCACGCGGCTGACTGCGTCGAGACGGTTGCCAAGAATATCGTCGATCGCAAAGCGGTAGGCCATCCAGCCGGTCGCGAAGGTCGGCAACAAAATCAAGAGCAGCAACAGCGCGATTAATCGTTTTTGCAGCATCAGAGTATGCCTCGCGGGGATGGCGTTGCCGCCGATGTTACGCCGAATGCCGACAGCGCTGCAACGCTTGAATATTACCGGCCGTTAGTGGATTAACATGCCGCGGCGGGCGAGCTTGTCAAACCGGACCAGATTGGGGGCTGGCAAAAAGCGCGGATTCCATGGCACCGGGTTTCCGTATAATTCCGGCCAGTTCAACAACATAAGCAAAACCGTATGTCGATCGTCGATTTGACCGCCGCACCTCATCACCTGCCAACTTTGGCCGCCTGGCACCAAGCGGAATGGGCGTATTTGAATCCGGGCGAAACCTTGCCGATGCGCATCGCCAGGATGCAGGCTTATTTGCAGGCAGGCCTGATTCCATCGACCTTTGTCTACGAGCGACAAGGTTGTCTGGCCGGGTCGGCGGCCATTGTGGCCTGCGATATGGAAACCCGACCGCAGTGGACGCCTTGGTTGGCCAGCGTGTTTGTCGCGCCGCAGTTTCGTCGGCAGGGAATCGGCGGGCGCTTGGTGCGGCATGTCATGGCCCAAGCCGGTGCGGCCGGTTACGAGCAGTTGTATTTGTTTACCCCGGATCGTGTTGCTTTTTACGAAACACTGGGGTGGCAGCCTGTTGCCGAGGAAATATACCGCGGCAGCCGGGTTAGCGTGATGCGGGCGCAATTGCACGATCTTGAAACGGCGTAGTGTTGGCGGGCGGGCAGACTAGAAAAAACCTTGATTATTAAATGCTTGACAGCGGCGAGCGATAAATTCTAGGCTCAGTTGACTTTTGCCACAGCCGGAGTACGCCATGAAACGAATTGCGCTCAGTCTTGCCGGGGCCGTGTTAAGCGGTGTGTTTGTCAATCAGGCGGTGGCGGTCAGTATTACCCAACGGGCCGGCAACAATTTCCGCACCGCCGCCAACAATCAGGAAGTGCTGCTTGACAAGGATAACGTCAACCCCGACCGCTTCGGTTTGTTGCGTACCTACGATTTCAACGCCAAAGTCGAAACCCAGCCATTGGTGCTGGAAAACGCGGCCAACGGCGACGATTTGGTCGTCGTCACGACGATGAAAAACGAAGTTGTCGGCATCAACGCCCGCACCAATGCCACCCTTTATAACGTCAAATTGGGGCCGGAAATCAGTTCGCAGGACATGGATATGTGGAAGCACACGCCGACCTGGGGCATATCGGCCACACCTATCGTCGATCCGGCCAGCAATACTTTATTCGTCGCCTCCTGGCAAAAGAAAAACAACGACAACAAGCTCCGCGACTATTGGGTCTATGCCTTGAATCCCGCGGACGGCAGCCAAAAAGCGCCGCCGGTGAGGATTTTCGGTCGGTCGCAGGAAGGCAACGGCTGTTGGTTCAACGACGCCGGTGCGCTTTACCGGGAGAATAACCAGACCAAGCAATATGTCTATCCCAAGTTGCGCGCCGGTCTGGCATTGACCGCGAATAACGGCTTGGTCATGGCATTTGCCGCCAACGAGGAAAAGCTGCTGGGTGGGCGCAAAAATCCGCACGGTTTTGTCGTCGCCTACGATACCCGCGCGCTGCTGGGGCAGCCGGGGTTCTCCAAAGAAGCGGCGATCTTCTGCGCGACCGCGTTCAATTCGTGGGGCGCCGGCATCTGGCACGCCGGCGGCGCACCGGTCACCGAAGACGACATGATCTACGTCGCCACCTCCAACGGTACGTCCAATAACGGCGGCGTCGATCTGGCGGAAAGCATGATCAAACTGCGCTTCAAGCCCGGCCTTGGCGGCGCCCGGCCGCTGTTGGAGCAAGTGGATTATTACAAAGCCTTTCTTGACGAGCGGGTTGCACATAAGGATTGCCTGTGGCAGGACAACGACTCGGAAGTGTCCTGCGGCCGGGCCGGTGCCGGTTCCGCCGGTGCGGATTGGGATTTCGGCGCAGCCGGGCCGATGCTGGTGCCGGGTTCGAGTTTGCTGCTGCAAGGCACCAAGGACGGCATCATTTATTCGCTGGATAAATTCAATCTGGGGAAAAACGATCGCTTTAACCAGTTGCTGTCCAAACCGCCGCTGGTGGCGACTTACTACGGCGGCGGCATCGACGAGAACTGGGACAGGGCGCAGCACCTGAACCGCAGTCTGCCGTGCCCGGCGGCCGGCCACAGCGATCACGGCTGGTTCGTGCCGTGCGGCGATCCGGAAAACAACAAGATGCACCATATCCATGCCTTGGCGCTGGCGCAACGCGACCAGAGCGGCGGTATCGTCTACGTCTGGGGCGAAAATTCGCGGTTGAAGGCTTACGATTTCTCGACGCTGGACGGCAAATTGCCCAGCTTCCGCGCCGAAGCCGACGATCTGGCCTCGGTCGGCGTCGCCTCTCCCGGCGGCATGCCCGGCGGTTTGCTGATGATCTCCGGCAAACCCTCGGCCGCATCGGCGTTTCCGCACGCTATCGACTTCGGTTCTGCCATTGTCTGGGCGGTTTATTCCAAATTCGGCGATGCAAATAAGGCGTTCGCCGAAGGCCAATTGGTCGCCTACGACGCGACCACGGTGTTGCCGGGCAACAAGCTGAAACGCCTGTTCCGCACCGGCGACGACAATAACGGCGGCCTGGGCAAAATGTCGCGAATGATCCCGCCGGTGGTCGCCAACGGTCGGGTGTATGTGATGATTTACCGAATCGGCACCTCGGATTGCACCGCGCCGGATAACCAGTTGCCGGTTTGCAGCCAATTGAAGGTGTATGGTTTGAAATAGCCGGGGTTTGTGAGTTGTTCCGCGCTATTCGGTTGCGAGGTTGATTGGCTGGTTTCGACCCTTTGCGGTCTGTCACCTAATGTGATTCTATGACAGAGATTGATTCGTTACCAGTCATATACCTTGGTCTTCGATAATATGGTGGATTGGGCGCAATGAAACGGTAAACCTAATTGCTATGT
>NZ_JBVVNO010000049.1:0-1241 GCF_056850255.1 Methylomonas sp. Uni0011 | reverse complement strand
GCGATGCTGTTCGAAGCCGCCTTGTCCGGTATCCGCACTTGGGTGTTCGCTCATACCAGCAGCAAGATCGACGTGGAGTTGGGCGCCCGCTTGTTCAAGCATTTGTTGGCCTTGCCCACCGCCTATTTTCAAGCCCGCCGGGTCGGCGATTCGGTCGCCCGAGTCCGCGAGTTGGAGAATATCCGTTCGTTTCTGACCGGTAATGCCATCACCTTGTTGCTGGATTTGCTGTTCTCGGTGATCTTCATCGGCGTGATGCTGTATTACAGCGTCTGGCTGACCCTGATCGTCGTAGTATCGATACCGCTGTATATCCTGTTGTCGGTCGTGTTCACCCCGGTGATTCGGGCTCGATTGGACGAGAAATTTAACCGTAGCGCTGAAAGCCAGGCTTTTTTGGTGGAGACCATCAGCGGCATCGACACGGTCAAGGCCATGGCGGTCGAACCGCGTTGGACCCAACACTGGGAGAAGCAACTGGCCGCTTACGTTACCGCCGGCCTGTCGGTCACCCAAGCCGCCACCTTGGCCGGCGGCGGCGTCAATCTGATCAGCAAACTGGTGACCGCCGCGATCATGTGGCTGGGCGCCACGCTGGTAGTCGACGGTCAGTTGACCGTCGGCGAACTGGTGGCCTTCAACATGTTGTCCGGCCAAGTCTCGGCCCCAATTTTGCGGCTGGCGCAGCTGTGGAACGACTTTCAGCAAGTCGGCATCTCGATGCGCCGCTTGGGCGACATTCTCAATACCCGCAGCGAAGTCATGGGCCAAAAGACCCGGCTACCGCGGATTGCCGGCGCGATCGAGTTCGACCAGGTGTCGTTCCGTTACCGGCCGGATGCGCCGGACGTGATTCGCGGGGTCGACTTACGCATCGCGCCGGGCGAAGTGATCGGCATCGTCGGTCGCTCCGGCTCCGGCAAAAGCACCTTGACCAAGCTGGTGCAGCGCCTGTTCGTACCGGACCGCGGCCGGGTGTTGATCGACGGTCACGACATCGGCATCATCGACACCGCTTCGCTACGCCAACAAATCGGCGTAGTGTTGCAGGAAAATACTCTGTTCAACCGTTCGATTCGCGACAACATCGCCTTGGTCAACCCGGCCTTGCCGTTCGAAGCCGTGATCGAAGCCGCCAAACTGGCCGGCGCCCACGAGTTCATCTGCGAATTGCCGGAAGGTTACGACACGCTGGTCGGCGAACACGGCACCGGTTTATCCGGCGGCCAGCGCCAACGCAT
>NZ_JBVVNO010000048.1:0-1422 GCF_056850255.1 Methylomonas sp. Uni0011 | reverse complement strand
TGGTTATTGCGTATATGGACTCCTCCCGTTTTGCAAGCATTTCCCCTGTTGGTTGATGGTACGACTGCACACGTATATCCGGCCTGTAAATGAGCGCAATTGGCTCGGGCCGTAATGGGCTGTTCGCGCGTTTGCTCCTTATCGCCCTATCGTGCTCTTGGGCACAGCGCAATAATCAGGTTTTGCAAACGCCGGTTCGACCGGCTGCCATCAGGGTCTAGCTCTGCAATCGGTTGGATTGCTCTTTTATCTCAATCGGTTTGGGCGTGACAGCTTGCTGTCATGCACAAGCCGATTCAGATGCCAGCCCGTTTTCAGTGGGCTGGTAATCCAGGCTCTTGGTTAATAACGCCCAGGCAATTCGGGCATTTTTATTCGCCAAGGCCACGGTGGCGATGTTTTTGTTACGCCGCTCGCTGAGACTTTGCAGCCAGCGGCTGCGTGGGTCGTCTTTTTGACTGGCGACTTTCAGGACGGCTCGCGCACCATGAATTAATAAGGTTCTCAAATAAGCATCACCACGCTTGCTAATCCCCAAGAGCCGTTCTTTGCCGCCACTGCTGTGCTGTCCGGGCGTCAAACCTAGCCAGGCCGCCATGTCACGACCTCGCTTGAATTGCTTGGCGTCGCCCACGCCACTGACCAAGGCGGTGGCGGTAATCGGGCCAATGCCGGGGATTTGTAGCAAACGCTTGGCGCCAGGATCGGTGTCGGCTTGTTGTTGAATCCGTTTGTCCAATGCCCTGACACGTTCATCAAGCGTCTGCAAGTCTTGACGAAGACCTGCTAGCAAGACTCTAAAGTCACTACTCAAGTGATTTTCGGCATCTTCCAATAAGTCTGGCAGCGCTTTTCGCAAGCATTCGATGCGTTGACCGACGACCATTCCGTATTCAGCCAGTAGACCGCGAATCTGATTGACCTTTTCGGTACGCTGACTCACCAGTTGGCTGCGTACCCGATGGGTGGCCTGTAAGTCTTGCTGCGCCAAACTCTTGATGGGAACGAAGCGCATACTCGGCCTCGATACCGCTTCGCAGATGGCTTCCGCATCATTGGCGTCGTTTTTGTTGGCTTTGACATAGGGTTTAACAAATTGCGGCGCAATCAATTTGACGGTGTGACCCAACTTTTGCAGTTCGCGAGCCCAATAGAGGGCGCTGCTACAGGCTTCCATACCGATTAGACAGGGCGGAATATCGCGAAAATAGCTCAGCATTTGCTCGCGCTTAAGCTTTTTCTTCAGCGCGGGTTGTTCGTGACTATCGACGCCATGTAATTGAAACACCTGTTTTGCTAAATCAAGGCCTATGCGTTTAATATTCATCTCGGACTCCTCCTCCGTTTGTTGGGTAACTCAATTTTACCCCTCTGGTACATCGATGCCGCTAGGTGGGAGGAGTCCATACCATTGCCTTACGG